>DATLHD010000264.1:0-6747 GCA_035540075.1 Gemmatimonadales bacterium | reverse complement strand
TCCCACAGGAGGTGTACGACATCGAGGAGCTGCTGATTGGCGAAGAGACCGCGAACCAGGTCGTCCAGGTCCACGGTGCGCTGGGGCAGCGGATGATAGGAGAAGACCGCCGCATGAAAGTGGCCGAACAGCCGCTCGGTCGGCCCGTGAGGACGAACATGCGCGGCCAGCGGCCCTCTGGCGCTGTTGGAGACCATGCCCGCGATGAGGGTGGTGGTCATGGCGTGCGTGCGCTCCGGTGCGAAGCTGAGCCAGTCCCGTACCCGAGGCACCTCGAACCCGAGGGGCGAGCCCTCATCGGCAGGCGATCGCCGGAGCTTCACTCCGCAGAGTCCTGCGGTCTCCGCCACGACGACGAGCCCGGCGACTCGTCCCCCGCCCGCCTGCAGCGCCATGCTCGCCAGCTCCGAGAGTGGCACCGCTTCCGCCTCGGCCCGGGTGCTGAAGCGGACCATCTGGGAATAGCTGCCTTCGCAGACCAGCCCCGACGCGAGCATCGCGGTGGAAGTCCCCCCGGGTGTGGCCATCATGTAGTCCGCCATCCGAGCGCCATCGCTGGGGAAGTACGCCGCGCAGCCGGCGACGGCGATCAGCTCTCCCAGTCGCTGGCTGCACTGGTCATAGCGACCGCCGATCGCGCCGATGCCGATGCCGAAACCCGTGGCCGGCAACGCGACCGCTCCACAGTCCTCGGGGCCGAGCGCGGTGTTGGCCATGCGCTCGGGATCACCCAGGAGCCGGCACGCCATGGCCCCGCCGGGTGTTCCCGCCGACATCTCGTATTGGCCGCTCGCGGCGAAATCGGCCCTGGCGTGCCAGTACGAGTGCCGATCGACGGGCGCGCGAGCCTCGCCGGCAGGGGGGACGCCCTCGTGCCATCCGGCGCCGGCGAACAGCTCGCTGAGGTCAGGTGAGAGGGAGCTCAACCGAACGTCACCCCGCAGGAGGGTCAGCTCCTGGTGCCACCGGGTGAGCACCCGGGTGACGGCGGAGCTGGCGTAGGTGACCTGCGAGAAGTCGATGCGCAGAGAGCGCACCCCCTCCTGCAGAAGATCTTCCATTGTATCGGAGAGCCGCTCCGCCCCCTCGCGATCGAGGCGACCTTCGAGCCGCAGGAGCGCCGAGCCGCCCTCGCGGGCGGCCTCGATCCTCATGGACTCGGCGCGCCGCCGACCACCGAGTCGGCTTCCTTCACGACCTCGGGAGAGAGCGGGATGCCGAGCTTCGCGGCGTCTCCCTGGTTGACCACGGTCTTCGTCGTCTCCAGGCGATGGAAAGGAATCTTCGCCGGGCTCTCACCCTTCAGTATCCGCGCGATCATCTTCCCCGCCTCCACCCCTCCCTCCTGGAAATCGGGGTAAAAGGACGCCACCGCGCCCTGCAGGACTTCGAAGGGCGAGGGCGAGAACACCGGCACCTTGCACTCACGCGCGACCTTGATCAGGCTGGCGAACCCGCCGTGCGCCGCGTTGCCGAAGAGCTCGATGGCGTCCACCTTCTTGCTGCACAGCGTGCGAGTGGCCTCGCCGACTTCGGCGACGGCGCTGACCGGGACGGCGGTCACTTTCAGTCCCACTTTTCCGGCGGCCTTCGTCAGCCGGTCCTTGAAGTCCATCGACAGCTTCTCCTCCGGACTGAACAGCACGCCGATCGTGCGGGCCTTGGGCACGATCCGCTTGATCAGCGCGACCCGCTCAGTCTGCTCCGGATCACCGAAGCCCGGCGAGTAGACGCCGGTCACATTGGCCAGGTGGTCGTCGTCCTTGGTGCCCGCGCCCGCCGCGAAGGGATCAGACAGAAGGTTGAAGACGACGGGGACGGTCTTGACCCGCTGCACCGCGGCCTGCAGCGTGGCATCCTGCAGCGTGACGATCACCTTGGCGCCGCCATCGACTGCCGCGTCGAGCAGGCTGGGCAAGGTGGCCAGGTCGCCCTGGGCGCTGCTGATCCGGAGATCGTAGTCCTGACCCTCCTCCATGTCCGCCTCCCGGAGCCCCAGCTTGATCGCATCCTCACTCCACTCGCGGCCCATCCAGTCCGCCGCTCGGACGATCGCGATGAGCGGTCGGGATCCACCTCCGGCGCCGGCCGTGTCCTGATCCATCCCGGCGTTCTTGGCATCCGGCTGCCCACCGCAGGCGGCGCACAAAACCAGCGGGAGAGCTAGCATCGACGGGCAACGCATGTTCAATCCTCCGGATGGGGCGTGACGGACCGGGAGCATCCTCGATCGACTTCCTGGGATGGGGAGACGGCGGCCGGATCAACTGATGCCGAGCTTCTCCACGAGCGCGGCGTACCGCGGGTCGCTACGGAGCGACTCGGCCCAAGGAGCGACCTTGAGGAACAGCAGGCCCGGCTCCCGCATCTCGAACGCGCGCTCCAGCTGCGCGAAAGCCCGATCCCGCTCTCCCAGCGCGGCGAAGGGGAGTGCCGACAGCAGAGCCAGCCGGGGCTCCGAGGCCAGCTTGGGCTCCAGCTCCCAAAGTAGCCCGTTGGCCTCCTCCTTGTCGCCAGCGGCGGCACAGGCGTAGGCCAGGCTCAGCTTTTTGATGGTGCGAAGCCCGGGCTTTTCTACTTCGCGCCGGATGTCCGCGATCGCCTGGTCGTGGGCGCCCTTCGCGATGTAGGCCCACCAGAGGACCAGGCGGGCACCGAGGAACTCGGAGTTCATCGCCAGGGTCTTCCGCAGCTCTTCGATGGCATCGTCGTACCGGTGGCCGAAGTAGAGCACCCAGCCCACGGTGCGGTTCACCGGCACCGCCAGCGGGTCGAGCTGCTGCGCGCGCCTGGCCTCCACCAGCGACTCATCGTGCCGGCCCACGGCCGCGAGGTACTCCGCATACCACTCGTGGGCCATGACGTAGCTCGACATCAGCTCGAGCGCCCGCCGGAACCCCCGCTCCGCCCCCTGCCAGTCCAGGTCGCCCAGCCACCGCGCGTAGGCCAGCGAGGTGTGCGCCTCCGCCAGCGTCTCGTCCGTCGCGAGCGCCTTGAGGGCCATGGCCTTGGCCTGCTCGAGGTACTCCGCGGGTGGCCGGGAGCTGAAGCCGATGCTCAGCAGCTCGTAGGCGTCCGCCAGGCCGGCGTACGCCACGGCGTAGCCCGGGTCCTTGGCGATCGCCAGCTGGTAGTAGTCGATGGCCTTGAGCACCTCGGCCTCGGCCCACTTGTTGGAGTGGAAGCGGCCGAGCAGGTACAGGTTGTAGGCGTCCGCGTCGCCGGTCGCCTTCTTCTCGACCCGCTGCTTCTCCTCCGGTGAGAGGGCCACCGAGAGGGCCCCGGTGATCTGCTGGGCTACCTCGCTCTGCACCTCGAAGATGTCGCTCAAATTGCGATCGAACGTGTCGCCCCAGAGGTGCTTCTCGCTCTTGGGGTCCACCAGGTGCGCAACGATCCGCACCCGCTGGCCGGCCCGCCGGACGCTGCCCTCGAGCACCGCGCTGACGCCCAGCTCATCGGCGATGGCCGCGATCTTCTTGGTGGTCTTCTTGTACTGCATCGAGGAGGTGCGGGAGATCACCTTCAGAGCGCTGATCTTGGACAGTTGCGAGATGATGTCGTCGGTGATGCCGTCGCTGAAGTACTCGTTCTCGGGATCGGTGCTCATGTTCTCGAACGGGAGCACGGCGACGGACTTGGCCGCCTTGATCTCCTCCACCATCGCCTGCGCCGCGCCCACCGCAATGGCCACCGTCGCCGAGGTCCCCAGCGCCTCCGCGAATTGCGCCGCGGTGGCGAACCGGTCTGCGGGCACCGTCGCCATGGCCTTCTTCACGGCCGTGTCCACCGCTTCCGGCACCAGCTCCCGGGACGCGCGCGCCGACGGGATCGGAGAGGTGAGCCGGTTGGCGATCACCGCGGTGAGGGTGCTCCCGCGATAGGGTGCCTGGCCCACCAGCATCTCGTAGAGCACGCAGCCCAGACTGTAGATGTCCGTCCGGCCATCCAGATACTTGCTGCCGTCGATCTGTTCCGGGCTCATGTAGGCCGGTGTGCCGATGATGTGCCCCGTGCTGGACTCGCCCTCCCCGATGGCGCGCGCGATCCCGAAGTCGGCCACCACGGCATGCCCGGCGTCCAGCAGGATGTTCGCCGGCTTGATGTCCCGGTGCACCACATTCGCGCCGTGAGCGTAGGTCAGGGCATCGAGGACCTCGCGCGCGAGCTGGATGGCCTCGTTGACCGGCAGCTGCCCTTCTCGCTCCAGCCGCTGCCGGAGGGTCTCGCCCTGGACGTAAGGCATCACGTAGTAGACCAGGCCGTCGGCCTGGTCTGAATCGTAGAGCGGGAGAATGTGCGGGTGATGAAGCCGGGCTGCGGTTTGGATCTCGTGAAGGAAGCGAGTGGCTCCCACCCCTCCCGCGACGTCCGGCCGGAGCACCTTGACCGCGACCTCGCGGTCGTACTTGAGATCGTGGGCGAGGAAGACCTTCGCCATCCCGCCCTGCCCCAGCTCGCGCTGGATCCGGTAGCGGGTGGCGATCGCTCCACCGAGGCGCTCGATCAGTTCCGGCATAATCGGCGACCAGCCCGGGAAATGCGACCCCAACGGAAAGGCATGGAACTAGCCAAGATATAGTGCATGCGCGGGCGCGCCAGTACTCACTCTCCCCGCGCTACCTATAGGCCGAGCATGCACTTCACAGTCTTCTGAAGCGCGCCCTTCATTAGGGATGCTTCAGCGCGGGTCGGAGACTCGGCGGCCCCTGGGGACTGGGGCCGCGACGATCTCGCCGTGCAGCCGGACAGCGCCCGCTCCTCGCCTCCGCTCAGGCAGCAGCCCGCCCAGAAGCGAGAAGGGGAAGTAGACCAGGTCGCGCACCGTTGGGACCGTCGTGATGGCCCGGAGCGGCTGCGGCATCTGGTCGCGCATCTCCACGAAAAGGGCCCCGAGCACCTCCCGCCGCCTGGCCGTTGTCCGGGCGCTGACGCCCAGGATCCGGTGGATCGCGTACAGTCCCACCACCACGGTGGCGAGGAACAGAAAGTCGAGCCCGTGCATGGCAACCGGCAAAGCGAGTCCCTCGCCCGTCCCTACGGTCGAGGTCCATGCCAGCGTCACCGAAAGCCGCTGGGTTTCCAGCCAGTCGGCCGACAATCCGCCGAAGATGGGAGCCAGTGCCGAGGCCGCGCCCGTAATGAGGGCATTGGTGGCCAGATAGCCAGCCGCGGCGCCTCTGGGCGCGAGCTCCATGGCCACCGTGCTGGAGGCGAGGTTGACCCCGGCGGTTGAAAGCCCGCTGAGAATATGGATGACGGTGAGCCCGCCGATCATGAGCCAGGGCGCGCCGGCCTGCCCCACCACCGGCCAGCAGGCGACCGCAAGCAGGAAGACCGCGCAGCTCACCCGCAGAACCGCCCGAGTCGAGAACCGGTCGGCCATCGCGCCCCAGGCCCGGACCACCAGCGCCGCGGTGAGCTGCGACAGAACCGCAAACGCGATCACGACCGCCATCGGGAGGTGCAGCCGTCGCAGCAGGTACACGGTGAAAAAGGGAGTGGACAGGTTCACCGCGAACGTCCAGGTGGCCAGAAAGGCGACCAGCGACCGGAACTCGTGATTCCTGAGGGGAGCACGAACGATGTCGCGCCACGGCCGGTGGGTCGCCGGCGGCATGGAGGGCTCGGGAATCTGAGCTAGAAACAACAGGCCGAGCAGCGCGGCCGCCGCGCCCGCCCCGAGTACCACGACGTAGCCTCCCACATCCGAGCCCAGGCTCGATCCCAGCTCTTCGACCGCGAGCCCCGCCAACAGGCTCAGCACCGCCCCGATCGTGGTCGCGATCGCGATGCGGCGTGCGAACGCTCGGTTCCGGAGGTCCTCGGGAAGGAAGTCCCGGATCCACGGGTTCCACGCTGCGCCCGAGACGGTGCCGAGCGCGGAAGCCGCCAGCAGGAGCGCGAAGAGTCCGACCGGCCTGGCGGCGGGCGGCAACGCCCAGGGCACCACCAGCACGCCGAGCCAGGTCACCCGGGCGACGAAGGCCGCCCACCAGCAGATCGCCTTTCGGGTCCGCCAGCGCTCGATGAGCGCGACGGTGGGAAGCTGGAGCACCTGGGTCGCGGGCCCGAGGGCGGAGAGGGCACCCACTCCGACGTTGGAGGCGCCCAAGAGGAGGGCATAGCCGACGAGCAGCGGGCCGCTCAGCAGTGAATCGCGCACCTGCGAGCAAACGCCGTCGTTCTGAAAGGCGCGCAGTCCCCGGCGTAGCCCTTCGTCGTCTACCTGTGGAACGGGATCCCAGAATGCCACGCGAGCTCGTGAAAGGCGAAGGGGACCATGGTAACATGGTCCCCTTCACTTCGTTCAGGGTGACAAGAGGGTGCTAGGCCACGAGGTCCCGCAGGCGGTCGCCGGTCTCGCCCTCGCGGAGCCGGAGCAACGCCCGGTCCCGGAGCTGACGGATCCGCTCGCGGGTGACCCCCATCATGCGGCCGATCTCCTCGAGCGTGCGGCTGTTGCCGTCGTCCAGGCCGAAGTAAAGCCGGAGCACCTTGGCGTCCCGGGGCGGCAGCGCGGACAGCGCGGCCTCGATGTCCCGGGTCTGGCTGTTCGCCATGGTGGTCATGTCGGTGCTTTCCTGCTCGCCGCTGGTGAAGCGCTCGATCCGCTCGTTGCCCTCGCCGTCCCGGGTGGGGTGGTCGAGGCGGACGGCCTCGGAATTCAGGGCGCTGAGCGACCGGACGGCTTCGACGGTGAGCCCAGTGGCGCGGGCCAGCTCCTCGGTGGTCGGCATGCGGCCG
>DATLHD010000263.1:0-2490 GCA_035540075.1 Gemmatimonadales bacterium | reverse complement strand
TGAGGTCGAGGAGCTGTTCGAGTCGGCGGTCTCGCGGCCGCCCGAGGAACGCGCCGTCTTTCTGGACCAGGCGTGCGGCGAGGACGAGGAGCTGCGTCGCGAGATCGAGTCGCTGCTGAAGGCCGACGCGAGCGCGACCGGGTTCCTGGAGCGGGACAGTGGTGCCGGCCCCTCGAGCCAGCCCGATCTTCTCCCTCGCCTCCAGGACGCGCTCGGCGGACGCTACGTGCTGGATCGCGAGCTCGGCGGGGGCGGGATGAGCCGCGTGTTCGTTGCGGAGGAGACCACGTTGGGCCGCCGGGTGGTGGTGAAGGTGCTGGCGCCCGCCCTCGCGGCGGAGCTGGACACCGGCCGGTTCCAGCGCGAGATCCGCATCGCCGCCGGGCTGCAACACCCCCACATCGCGCCGGTCCACGCCGCGGGGGAGAGCGGCGGTCTCCTCTATTACACCATGCCCTTCGTCGAGGGTGAGTCGCTCCGGCAGCGGCTCCAACACGCCGGTGCGCTGCCGCTCCCCGAAGCGCTGCGGCTGCTGCGCGAGATCACGGACGCCGTCGCCTACGCCCACCGCCGGCGGATCGTCCACCGCGACCTCAAGCCCGGCAACATCCTCCTCGCCGAGGGTCACGCCCTCATCATCGACTTCGGGATCGCCAAGGCCCTCTCCGCGGCCGCCGAAGGACCGAGCGGGAGCCCGGGCATCACCTCCACCGGGCTGGTGCTGGGAACGCCTACCTACATGGCCCCCGAGCAGGCGGCGGGCGACC
Organism: Gemmatimonadales bacterium; assembly: GCA_035540075.1. GTDB lineage: Bacteria > Gemmatimonadota > Gemmatimonadetes > Gemmatimonadales > GWC2-71-9 > CAVVWJ01. The sequence continues at coordinate 1,723 of DATLHD010000263.1, read as the reverse complement.
CGGTGGACCACCGGGCGGATCTCTACTCCCTCGGTTGCATCGCCTACGAGCTGCTGGCCGGCGAGCCGCCGTTCACCGGCGACTCGGCGCGCGAGGTGATCGGGGCGCACCTCGGGGACGATCCCGCGCCAATCACGCACCACCGGGCCGGATTGCCACCGTCCCTGGCCGCGCTGGTGATGCGGCTCCTCGCCAAGCGGCCGGACGACCGCCCGCAGTCGGCCGGCGAAGTGCTGCGGGTGCTGGAGACGCTGGAGGTCCCGAGTCTCGAGCACCCGATCCCTGCGCTTCGTCCGCGCGCGCCCGCGTGGCGGCTACCCTCCGGCCGCCGGCTCGTCGTGCCGGCGCTGGTCGCACTGGCGGTGGGCACCATCGGTGGGCTCGCGGCGCGAGGCTTACGCACGTCGGGCAACTCGTCGGGTGACGGTCAGGTGATGCTCGCGGTGCTTCCCTTCGAGAACCTCGGTCGTCCGGAGGACGAGTACTTCGGCCGGGGGCTCGCGGAGGAGATCACCAGCCGCCTTGGCCGGGTGCAGGGACTTGGCGTCATCTCGCGCACCAGCGCCAGCCAGTACGGAGAGACCGACAAGTCCGTGCGGGAGATCGGGCGCGAGCTGGGGGTGGAGTACGTGCTCGAGGGCAGCGTGCGCTGGGAGGGCTCGGGCGGCGCCATCCGCGTCACGCCGCAGCTGGTCCGGGTGCGCGACGATCGGCAGCTCTGGTCCGAGCGCTACGACGCCAAGCTGGCCAACGTGTTCGAAGTGCAGGCCACCATCGCCGAGCAGGTCGCCCGCGCGCTGGACCTGGCGCTCACCGGTCCCGAGCGCCAGGCGCTGGCGGCGCGACCCACCGAGAACCTGGAGGCGTACGCCTATTACCTGAGGGGCAACGACTACCTGGTCGGAAGCTGGGGCGAGGACCGACGGCTCAGCATCGCGATGGAGATGTACGCCAAGGCGATCGAGCTCGATCCCGGGTTCGCGCTGGCCCACGCGAAGCTCTCTCAGGCGCACTCCAGCTTCTACGCGTCCACCATCGGCGGGAACGACGAGGACGTGCGGGTCGCGAGGGCCGGAGCGGAGACCGCGCTTCGCCTGCAACCGAACCTCGCTGAGGCGCACGTGGCGATGGCCTACTACCTGTCGCGTGGACCGAAGGCCTACGACAGCGCCCTGAGCGAGCTACGGATTGCCGACCAGCTCCAGCCCAACAGCGCCGAGGTGGTGGAAGCGATGGGGCTGGTGGAGCGCCGGCGCGGGAGGCTGCGCGAAGCGGTCAGCTACCTCAAGCGTGCGGCGGTGCTGGATCCTCGCTCGGCCGACATAGCCGCCGACATCGGCCGGATCGATTGGCTCCTGCGGGCCTATCCCGAGGCCGAGCAGCACCTCGATCGGGCGATCGCGCTGGCCCCCGACTGGGTGGCGCCGCGGGCGCAGAAGGCCTGGCTCTATATCTCGTGGCGGGGAGACGTCGAGGAGGCGCGACGGGTTCTGGCGGAGGCCATCCCGGAAGTCGGCCTGGGGAACCTGGTCGGCTACCTCAACCCGGACGCGGTCTTTTTCCTGCCTCAGGGAGAGGCCCTGGCGACCGCCTTCAAGGAGCTGGCGCCGAGGGACTTCGAGGACGACACCGCGCTGTGCGCGCTGTCCAAGGCGGAGTGGTATCGGCTGCGCGGGGACACGAAGCTGGTGCGCGCGTACAGCGACACTGCCCGCGCCCGGCT
>DATLHD010000262.1:0-4735 GCA_035540075.1 Gemmatimonadales bacterium | reverse complement strand
AATGACGAGGAGAAGCTGCAGGGGCTGGCCTTCGGGGGCGGGCTGATGTACGGGACCGGCAACGGCGGCTTCGGGCTGGGGCTGGACTACGCCTACAAGTACCTGGGCGTCCTCGGCGCGACCAACTTCTTCAGCTTCACGCTGGGATGGTGAAATCCATCGCCCAACGGTGCAACGAAGCCGGGGAACGGTCCGTAGGAGGGTAGAGCGCGAGGGAGCTGGCAGTCATTGGACGACAGCTATCGGACTCCGACCGGTAGCGCACACCGACTGGTGGCTGTCAGCTCTCCCGCTCCTCCTGTCACCCTGAGCAAAGCGAAGGGGGCCATGCTCGATATGGCCCCCTTCACTTCGTTCAGGGTGACAGGGCTCTCTACAGCACCAGATTCCTCAGCGCCTGCGCCCGGCTCCGGCTCACGCTCAGCCGCGTCCCGCTGCGGAGCTCCACCTCGAGCGAGCCCTTGGGGTCGGTGTTGAAGGCGACGACATAGTCCAGATTGACGATGTGCGAGCGATGCACCCGGACGAATCGGCCGGGATCGAGCATCCGCTCCATGTCCGCGATGGTGACCTGCACCAGGTGCCGCTTGGCGCCGGCGTGAAGGGCCACGTAGTCTCCGCGCGCCTCCAGCCGCTCGATGTCGCCGGCGGGCACGACCAGAATGCGGTTGCGCTCCCGCACGAACACACGCGTCACGTGGCCGCTCTCGTAGAGCGCGTGCCGCAGGCGCTCGCCGTCGGTGTGGTCCGGCACCGCCTGGACCCGCTCCTTCGCGCGCTCGATCGCGGCCTTGAAGCGGATGTCGTCGTAAGGCTTGAGCAAGTAGTCCACGGCTTGCAGCTCGAACGCCGCCACGGCGTTTCGGTCGAAGGGGGTAGTGAAGACCACGGCGGGCCGGTGCCGCATCCGCCGGGCTACCTCGAGGCCGCCGAGACCGGGCATCCCGAGGCCCAACAGCGCCACATCGGGGCGCAGGTCGTCGATTAGTCGGAGTGCCGCGTGACCGTCACCGGCCTCGCCCACGACATGCAGGTCGGGGGACGCCGCCGCGAGCTCCCGGAGATGCTCCCGTGACGGCTCCTCGTCCTCGGCGATGACCACTGTGAGGGTCATGGCCGGGTGGACGCCGGATGTCCGGCAGATTGCACAGAGCCACCTCGAAGCGGCGAATACTCCTACTCTGACGGAATCAACGGCCGGAAGGTTGCGGCGGCGCGACCGGCATTTCGCCGGTGATGTCGGCTGAGGCGATCTGGAGGGCCTCGGCCGGTATGGTGGGCTCAGGCTCGGACCGGCCGCCGATCGCGCGCGAGAGGGGCAGGGTGGCCAGTACCAGCAGGCCGGCGAGCCAGAACGGAACACCGGCTCCATACCGGTCGATCAGCAGACCCGCCGCGATGGGAAAGGCCACTCGGGACACCCCTCCGAAGGTGTGTTGCACGCCCATGTACAGTCCCCGCTCTCTTGAGGGGACCACCTGGGAGAGGAGGCCGGTCACGCAGGGAAAGAGAAACGCCGTTCCAAGCGGCATCAGCGTGAACCCCGCCGCTAGGGCCCAGCTCGAGCGGGCCAGGCCCGTCGCGGCCAGTCCTGCCGCCAGGACCACGATCCCGAGGCGAGCCAGCCGGGCCTCACCCAACAGGTCCACCGCTCGGCCCAGGATCAGGGTCCGCACCACGACCCCCATGCCGCCCATGTACATGACGAAGTACCCGACGGTGCGCGCGGTGACACCTAGTCGGTCGGCCAGAAGCAGCGGCACAATCTGGATCGTCCCGTAGAAGGCGCCGATGCCCACCGCATAGATCCAGATGAGCCGAGGCGCGGGCTCGTGCCAGCGGGAGAGCACGTGAGCGATGGCGGCACGCCCCGTGGTCGGCATCCCCGACGGTCCTCCCGCCGTCGGGAAGCGGCGCGGCTCGCGGAGGTAGATCCAGGCGAAGACCGCCACCAGCAGCGCCATCCCCCCCGCGCCCAGACCGACGAACTCGAGCCCGCCGAGCGAGACCAGGAGCGAGCCCACCGCCGGACCGGCCACCGCGCCTAGACTGGTGATGGCCGTGAGCCAGCCGAGGCTCTTGGTCCGCTGGTCGGGAGCGGAGACGTCGGCGACGTATGCCTGGACGACCCCGATGGTCCCCCCGCCCACGCCCTGGACCAGTCGGGCGGCGAGCAGCGTCGGCACGGAGTGGGCGAAGCCGAAGAGGACGTAGGCACCCGCGGTGATGAGGAGCCCCGCGAGGATGGCCGGCCTCCGCCCGTAGCGGTCGGACACGCGGCCCCAGACCGGCGCCACGGCCAGCTGGGCGACCGAGAAGGCAGAGATGAGCACGCCAATGGTCGCGGCCCCGGCCCCGAAGTCGGTGGCAAAGTAGGGCAGGATGGGCACGATCATGGTGAGCCCCACCATGTCCACGAAGGCGACCACGAACAGGATGATGAGCTTGCTCACCGCGCCATCTCGGCCTCCACCTCGGAGATCTCCCGGGGGGCCCGGGAGAGCCACTCGGCGCCGCGGTCGGTGACGAGGTAATCGTCCTCGATCCGGATGCCGATGTCGTGATACCGCTCCACCGCGGACCGGACCTTCGCGATCATGGCCCGGTTGCGGGGAGTGTCGGGCAGGATCTCCAGCAGCTGTCGGCTGACGTAGATGCCGGGCTCGATGGTGAACACGTCGCCGGCCTGGAACGTCCCGGTCCCATACCAGGGATGCGGACGATCGTGCACTTCGAGGCCAATCCCGTGGCCCAGCCCATGGGCCATGTAGAGGAAGGCCTGGGTGCAGGCCACCGGGTTGGTGCCACATTGTTCGGCCCAGGGCGGGTCGAAGGCGGCATCCACCCCCTCCGTGAGCCCCAAGCGGGCGACCCCGGAGGCGATCACCGCCCGGGCCGCGTCGCGCCAGGCCTCGAACGAGCTGCCGGGCTTCACCGTCTTCGCGGCGGCCTCCTGAGCGTCGCGCACGATCTGGTACAGGGCCCGCTGCTCGGGACTGAAGCGGCCGTCGGCCGGGAGGGTACGGGTAACGTCGGCGGTGTAGCCGCCGAAGGCGGCCCCGACGTCCATGACCACGACCTCGCCACCGCCGATCCGCCGGTTGTTGGTGTTGTAGTGGTACTGGGTGGAGTGGGGGCCCGAGCCGATGATCGAAACGAAGGCCGCACCGTCTCCGCCGGCGCGGCGGAAGGCGGACTCGAACATCGCTTCCGCTTCGTATTCGTACATGCCCGGCTTCAGGGCGCGCATCACCTCGCGAAGGGCGCCGCCGGTGTTGTCGATCGCGCGGCGCAGCATGGCCACTTCGGCAGGGCTCTTCCGGGTGCGAAGACTGTCGAGCACGGGGTGGGCATCTTTCACGACGAGGCCGGGGTGTCCCTCAGCGAAACCGCGCATGAAGTGCGCGCCGCGCGTCAGGGAGTCGGTCGTGGACGCGTCCGCCGTGGCGAAGTCACTCAGCGTATAAAAGGGGAGCCTCGACGCCGACAGCGAGTCGAGCTGCGCCGCGAGCGCGTCGATGGAGCGGGCCGGTATCCCCGTTCGGCGCGCCACCTCGGCCGAGTCGGGCGGGAAGCCGTCGTAGAGGGCGCGACGCGGATCCCGGGCGGAGGTGTAGAGCGTGGCACTCGGCTTTCCCCCGCGAACCACCATCACCAGCGCCGCGTCGGTCTCGAGAAAGCCGGTGAGATAGCGGAACGCGGGAAGTTGCACGAACCGCTCGGGCGTCACCGGTGACCGTCCGCCGAAGGCGACGACCACACCGCTGTCCAGGCGCGCCGCCAGCGAATCGCGGCGGGCAGCGTACTCGGAGGCGGGGATGGACTGAGCGACGAGGGCGGCCGGGCCGCCGAGGGTGAAGAGCAGCAGGGGAAGCAGGCGCATGGAGATCCGGTTTATCGGTGAAGGAGTGTCATCCCGAGCGCAGCGAGGGATCTTGCTGGCCTGCTTCCGAGCTGACCAACCAAGATCCCTCGCTGCGCTCGGGATGACTGGGCAGTAACCCTACGTGCCCGCCTCAGTACGGTGTCACCCGGCCACCGCCTCGATCGGGATCCTGCTCGCGTTCCGGGTCAACCACTGGTCGAACGTCTGCAGCTCCGGGTTGAGCGACCTGGTGAACTCCACACTCCGGGCTCCCCGATAGTAGTCGTTGAAGTCGCGCTTGAACTGGAACATGTTGGCCATGTCGTCCGCGCCGGGGAAGTCGAAGCCGCGGTAGATCTCGGGCGGCACGTCCTGGTAGATCACCGTCTCGCCCACCACGCGCGTCATCGCGGCAGCCAACTCGGCGCCGCTCAGGTGCTCGCCGGCAATTCCCACGGTCTCCCCGATGAATTCGCGCCCCTGTTTGAGTATGCCGACGACGCTCTTGCCGATGTCGTTGACCGCGATGCCCGGCAGCTTCTTGTCGCCCATGGGCATCACCAGCGCGAGCCTGCCGTCCGCGCCCCGCCTCGGCCCGGCGCCGAAGAAGATGAAGTTTTCCCAGTAGAATGAGGTCAGCAGGAACGTGGTAGGCACGCCGGCCTTCCTGAACTGCGCGTTCGCTTCACCCTTCCCGTCGAAGTGCGGCACCTTGTACTTGCCCTGGAGGGTCGGCATCCTGTCGTCGTCGAGCGGGATGAAGCGGCGGGTGTCCTCCAGGGTTGACCAGATCACGTGCTGCACGCCGGCCTGCTTCGCGGCCTCGGCCATGTACCCGGCCTCGGTGTACTCCTTCTCGGCTGAGAAGTG
>DATLHD010000261.1:0-11628 GCA_035540075.1 Gemmatimonadales bacterium | reverse complement strand
GAGACGCGCTGCTTCAGGGCGTCGGACTCGCCGGCCAGGCTCTTGGCCGCGCCGCTCATCTGCTCCACTGCGACGAGGTTCTGCCGCGAGACGACCGCGATCGCCTCGACCGCCTTCACCACCATCTCGCCGCCGTGCTTCTGCTCTGTCACCGCCTCCGACATCTGATGCGTGAGCTGATTCATCTTCTGCGCCGCCGCGCTGATCTCCTGCGCACCGGTGGCGTTCTCCGAGATCGAGCTGGCGATCTGCCGCGCGAGGTTGGACATCCGCCCGACGGTCGCGAGCACCTCGCGGGCGTCGGCCGCCTGCTCGTCCGCGGCGCCGGCGGCCTCCGCGACGAGGCCGGAGGTCTTGTTGATGGACTCCACGATGCCCGCGAGCACGTGCTCGATCAAGCTGACCGCGCGCTTGGTGTCCTTCTGCACCGTCTCGATGACCCCGCCGATCTCCTGCGTCGCGGTGACCGACCGTTCGGCCAGGCGCCGGACTTCGTCGGCCACGACGGCGAAGCCCTTGCCGGCCTCGCCCGCGCGGGCGGCCTCGATCGCCGCGTTGAGGGCGAGGAGGTTGGTCTGGTCCGCGATGCCTTCGATCACCTTGACGATCTTCCCGATCTCGTCCGACCGCTGTCCGATCGAGGCGATGGACTCCTGCAGGCGCTCACCGTTGTCGCGAGTCTCCACCACCGACTGCCGGCTCACCTGGTCCACCTGGTGGATCCGCGTCGCGATCGCGCCGACGTTCTCGATCATGGTGCCGAGAGTGCCCGTGGCCTCCTCGACCGCGCGGATGAGCACCGCGCCGTTCTCGGACGTCTGGGTGAGCGTCGCGCTCATCTCCTGGATCGAGGCCGACGTCTGGTCCACGTTCGCGGCCAGCGACTCGGCGCTGCGGGCCAGGTTCTGCATCTGGGAGGCGATCTCGACCATGGTGGACGAGGTCTCCTCGGTCGAGCTGGACTGCATCTCCGCGCCCTTGGCCATCTGGGACGACGAGGAAGAGATCTCTTCGGCCGACTGCGCCACGGCGCGGGAAGAGACCGCGATCTGGGTCGCGATCTCGCGCAGATTCTTCACCATCTGGCGCATGGAATGCTCCAGCCATCCGATCTCGTCGCGCGACTTGCTCCGGATGTCGGTGGTGAGGTCGCCCTTGGAGACCTGCTCCGCCAGAACGCCCAGCTCGCTGAGCGGATCCGCGATCAGCCGAGCCAGGCCGAGAGCGAGGAGCACGCCGATGCCGATCGTGACCACCATGAAAACCAGGATCGTCATCCGGGAGTCCTGGAAGATCCGCTCCGCGGCCCGCACGTCGGTGCCGGCGGCGTTGAGCCGTTCGAGCGTCCGGAGCGCCTGCCAGCCGAGGGCCGTGGTGAGCGCGAGCACCATGGCGAATCCGGTGAGGATCTTCCGGCGGATCGTCCAGTCCTTGATCGTCTGCTGCCAGCTGTTGGCCATCGTCGCGGGTCCTTAAAGAGGGCTGTATCGCTGTCATCGAAGAGGGCTGAATCGCTGTCATCCCGAGCGCAGCGAGGGATCTTCTTCGCCGGCCAAGATCCCCTCCCCTTCGGGTCGGGATGACAGCTTCACGCGTTTAAGAGCAACACCTTGTCCAGATCCAGCAGCATGATGAGTCGGGAATTCCAGCGCGCCACGCCGGTGAGGAAATCGGTCTCGGCGGTCACCACTTCCTCCGGCGGCGGCGCCACGCTGTCCACCGGCACCTTGGTCACCTGCGACACGCGGTCCACCAGCAGCCCCAGCGCGCGGCCCATCACTTCGACCACCACGATGCGGGACGACGGGGTGACCACCGCCGGCGTCAGGCCGAGGCGGGTGCGGATCTCCACCACCGCGAGGATCCGGCCGCGGAGGTTGGTGACGCCCCGGACGTGGGCCGGCACCTGAGGCACCCGGGTGATCCCGTCCACCCGGATCACCTCCCGCACCTGGGTCACCGGAATGCCGAACTCCTCGCGATCCAGGGTGAAGGTCAGGAGATGCAGCATCGCGGCAGGGGCAGCCGTACCGGCCGCCGCCGCCGGCAGCGAATCCGCGAAGCCCAGCAGAGGCTCGGCGACCGCGCGGGCGTCAGTTGACATGTGCGACTCCGTCCAGAATGCGGACCACGTCGAGAATGCAGGCGACCCTGCCGTCGCCCAGGATGGTGGTGCCCGAAACGACGGTGGGCCTCCCGAGCGCCGGGTCCAATCCCTTCACCACGATGTCCTGGTGCCCGATGAGCCGGTCCACCAGCAGCCCGCGCCGCTTGGCGCCCGCCGTCATGACGACGTAGAAGGGGCGCAGCCCCCGCGACGACTCCGGGGTGCCGAGGACGGCGCCGGCATCGGCCACGTGGATCAGGTCTCCCCGCCATTGCGTGACTCCCTGGTTGTTGATCTGCCGGATCGCCTCCGGCTCGGCGCGCACCGTCTCCGCCACGTGGGAGAGCGGCACCGCGTAGCGCTCCCGGTCCACCTCGACGATCAACGAGCGCACGATCGCGAGAGTGACGGGAAGACTGAGCGTGAAGGCGGTCCCCTGCCCCTTGCGACTTTCCACCTCGATCGTGCCGCCCAGCGCATGGATCACGTTGGCCGCGACATCGAGGCCGAGGCCGCGGCCCGAAAGCGTCGTGACCCGCTCCGCGGTGGAGAGGCCGGAGACGAACACGAGATTGTGCAGCTGCGCGATGTCGACGTTACGGACGTCGAGGCCGAGGGACTCGGCCTTCGCGCGGATCGCTTCCTCGTCGAGACCGCGGCCGTCGTCGCTCACCCGGATGGTCACCCGCCCGGAGACCGACGCCGCGCGCAGCCGGATGTGCCCCTCGGCAGGCTTGCCCGCGCGGGTCCGCTCCTCAGGGTGCTCGAGCCCGTGCGCCACCGCGTTGCTCACCAGATGCAGCAGCGGCTCCCCGAGCCGGTCGAGCACCGCCTTGTCGAGTGCGGTCTCACCGCCGCTCACCTCCAGGCGGACCTTCTTCCCCTCGGCGTGGGCCACGTCGCGCACCAGCCGCGGGAAGCGGCCCAGCACGGTGGACACGGGCAGCAGCCGGGCCTCCATCAGTGTGGATTCGAGCCGGGTGAGTGTCTTCTGGAGCGAGAGCACGGTCTGGTCCAGCTCCTCCAGCTCGACACCCGCGCCGACTTTGCGCAACAGCCGGCGGTACAGCTCCACCAGGGAGGAGTGCTGGATCAGGCCCTCGCCGAGCACTTCGAGCATCGCGTCGAGACGACGGAAGTCGATGCGGACGGTGTTGCCGGCGGCCTCTCCCTCGTCACTGCGCGGACCCCGACGCTCCGTCTGCCGGCGATCGCTCCCTGCCGTGGCCGCGCCGGGTGCCGCCGTCAGGTAGACCCGGACGCGCTCCACAAAGGCCGTCGCCGGCGCGGGGTCCAGCTCCGGTGAGGCACCGCCGACGAGCTCCACCAGGAGTCCGCCGCCCGCGACCAGCAGGGCGGCCGCGTCGGCGGTACGCGCGTCGGGCGCGCGGCCGAGAAAGCCGCAGGCATCTTCCAGCGCATGGGCGACGTCCCGGGCGGGAGCGATCCCCATCATGGCGGAGTTGCCCTTGATCGTGTGGAGGCGGCCCTTCACCGTCGTGAGCAGGTCGTCGCCGGGCTCGCCCGACTGCCAGCTCCGCTCCAACTCCACGAATGCGTCGCCCACCTGCTCCGCGAGTGGCAGGCATTCGACGATGTAGTCCTGCAGCAGATCCCCGAAGGGGTTCTCGCCCGCGGTCATGCCGCTCCCCGGCTGCGCCGGAGCTCGCGAGCGCGCCGCACGAGAGCCTGGATGTCGGACGGCTGGAACGGCTTCCGGAGATAGTCCCAGGCCCCGACGGCGCGGCCGCGCGCCTCGTCCTCCTCGCTCCCCTCGGTCGTGACCAGCGCCACCGGCACGTGCGGATGCAGGTGCTCCGCCTGGCGACGGGCCAGGACCTCCAGCCCGTTCATCTCCGGCATGTTGAGGTCGAGCAGGACCAGCGTGAGCTCGGGGTGCGCCGCGAGCACCGCGTAGCCTTCGCGGCCGTTGGCGGCGTAGTGCACCGTGCTTCCCGCCAGGTCCCCCTGCGAGAAGATCAGCCGGTACATCTGGTGGAGCAGTTTCGAGTCGTCGATGACGAGAAAGGATTCGGGCATGCGTTACCCTGTCGGGGAATCGATGACCTTTTGCACCACGGCCCGCAGCGACTGGGGCGACCAAGGCTTCTTCACCACCGCGGCGACGCCGAGCGTCCGCGCCTGCGCCATGAGCGCCGAGTCGTCCGGCTCCGCCGTGGTCACGATGACGGGCGTCCGTCCGTGTACCGGCTGCCGCCGGAACGCCCGGAGGAACTCCACGCCGTCCATGTCTGGCATCCGAAGGTCGAGCAGCACGGCATCGAACGGTTCCGGGGTGGCTGCCAGCAACTCCATCGCTTCGCGGCCGTTCTCGGCCGGCTTGAGATCGTTCAACTGATGGGGGAAGGCCAAGCCGAACATCTTTCGCAGGAGCGGCGAGTCTTCCACCACCAGGAGCTTCATTCGCCTTGCCTCCGCCGAGCTTCGAGTCGCTGCAGGGACCAACGGCGCCGGGTGTAGTGCAAGAGGCAGACCTGCCACCGGTAGACAGGACAACTCTTCACGGGCAAAGGCTTTGGGGGGCCGGCAACTTCTACCGGTGGGCCCGAAGGCTGGTCGTGTTACAAGCGTTCAAGGGATCTGCAAGAGTTGGCGCTTCGAGCCTGTGCTCGCGAGAATCGGGGAATGCACGGAGGGGCAACCGTGGCGGCGTCTTCGTGGCCGGCCTTATTCTAGGGGACCTTCCCCGACTCCAGGAGCCGATATCAGCGACGGGTGGCGGCAGGAGTTGCAGGAGCTCGCGGCCTCGCTTGCGACCCGCCTCCGCCGGGGCGCGAACGCGGTGGAGCGGCTGGTGGACCGCGATCCCTACCACGTGGCGGCGTACCGTGGCTACGGAACGCCGGGGCGAATCCTGGTGCTCGCGCGGGTGCTCGAAGACGAGGGACTCGCCGCGCCGGATGTGCGCCACGGCAAGGCGCGCAACCTGCTCGCCATGCTCAAGCGTCTGGAGAGTGATCCGCTGCCGGGCGCCTACGTGCGGGTCTCCCTGCCCGGAGGGGATCACGAGCTGGTGGCCGACGACGAGGGATACGTCCGCGAGTGGCTGGACGCGGACCTCGAAGCCGAGGACGATTCGTGGGGCGCCGTCGGGCTCCAGCTCCTCCACCCGTCACAGCAGGCCGGTCCCCCCTCGGTTGCGCCGATCCTCCTGCCGCCGGACTCGGCCACCTACGGTGTCATCAGCGACATGGACGACACCGTGCTGCAGTCCGAGGTGTCCAGCTTCCTCCGGGCCGCGCGCATGGTGCTCCTCGAGAACGCACGCACGCGGCTTCCCTTCGCCGGCGTCGCGGCATTCTATCGCGCGCTGCGCGAAGGCACGGGGACTGCACGAAACCCGATCTTCTACGTCTCCAGCAGTCCCTGGAACCTGTACGATGTGATCACCGGCTTCCTCGAGGCCGAGCACATTCCCGCGGGTCCGCTGCTGCTGCGCGACTGGGATCTCTCGCCTTCCCTGCTCCGGTACGAGGGGCACAAGTCGGCTCACATTCGCGAGATCCTGGCGACCTATCCGGGACTGCGTTTTATCCTGGTGGGCGACAGCACGCAGCAGGATCCCGAGATCTACGCTCGGGTGGTAGCGGCGAATCCCGGCCGCATCCTCGCGGTCTACATCCGGAGCGTGGAGCCCCGCCCCGAGCGCTCCGCCGCGATCGCACGGCTGGCCGATGCGGTGAAGGCGGGCGGCTCGAGCCTCGTCCTCGCCGACGACACCTTCACGGTCGCCTCGCACGCGGCGGCGCACGGCTGGATCCGGCGCGAGGCGCTGCCGGAGATCGGAGGCGAGAAGCGGGCGGACGAGGGCGAAGGCGACAAGGTGGATGCGCCCGGCGTGCCGGTGCACCCGCCGGCGCCGACGGTCGTCGTTGACCCCGAGCTCGGCCCCGGAGACCTCGCCTAGCGTGCGACGAACCGTCGGGTTCTTCCTCGCGCCCGCGGTCTTCATCGCGCTGCTGGCCCTGCCGCTCGCGGGGCTCTCTCCCGCTGCCCATCGCCTTGCGGCCGTCATGGCTGCCGTGGTCGTGCTGTGGGTGACCGAGGCGCTGCCGCTCCCGGTCACCGCGCTGCTAGGCGCGGCGGCCTCCGTTGTGCTCGAAGTGGCGCCGGCCAAGGAGGTGTTCGCGCCGTTCGCGGACCCGCTGATGTTCCTCTTCATCGGCGCATTCATCCTGGCGCGCGGCATCTTTGTTCACCAGCTGGACCGACGGGTGGCCTACGCGGTGCTGTCGCTGCCCTGGGTCGGCGCCCGGCCGGCACGCATCCTGGTGGCCTTCGGCGCCGCCACCGCGCTCATCTCCGCCTGGATCTCCAACACCGCCACCACCGCGATGATGTTCGGCATCGGGCTCTCGATTCTCGCGGCCCTCCAGTCGCAGACAGCCGGTAGCACGATGGACCCGCGCTACGCCAGCGCGCTGATGCTCATGACCTCGTTCGCCGCGTCCGTCGGCGGGCTGGCCACCCCGGTGGGCACGCCACCCAATCTCATCGGTATCGGGTTCATCCGGTCGCAGCTTGGCGTGGAGGTCACGTTCTTCCAGTGGACGCTGATCGGAATCCCGGTCGTGACGGTACTGTTCGGCTTCCTGGCGGTCTATCTCAACGCGGTGGGACCGTCAGGCGTGCGCGAGCTGCCCGCCGGTGGGGAGCTCATCCGGCACGAGCGGGAGCAGCTGGGACCCTGGACCGCGGGGCAGCGGTCGGTCGCGCTGGCCTTCAGCCTCACGGTGGCGCTCTGGGTGCTGCCGGGAGTGGCGGCGCTGATCTGGGGACAGGGGAGTTCGATTTATCTCGCGCTCTCGCGCCGGATGCCGGAGGGTGTGGCCGCGCTCGTCGGAGCCGCACTCCTCTTCATCCTCCCGGGCAGGAACGGCCCGGCGATCACCTGGCGGGAGGCGAGCGAGATCGACTGGGGCGTGGTGCTGTTGTACGGCGGCGGCTTCGCGCTGGGCGTGCTCTCGTTCCAGACCGGCCTCGCCGAGGCCGTGGGACGGGGCCTCACGGGCCTGCTGCCGGGCCACGGGAGCTTCGGATTCCTCGTGGCATCAGTCGTGCTGGCGACGATCCTCTCCGAGACGACGTCCAACACCGCATCGGCCAACATGGTCGTCCCCGTGGTCATCGCCATCGGGCGCGCCGCCGGGCTCGACCCGCTGGAGGCGGCCCTGGGTGCGACGTTCGGCGCCAGTCTCGGCTTCATGCTGCCGGTCTCCACCCCGTGCAATGCCATCGTCTACGGCTCCGGCTACATCCCGCTGGGCCGCATGATGCGCTGGGGACTCGCACTGGACCTGGTCGGGGTGGTGGTGATCGTCACCCTGGTCCGGTTGCTCTCCCCGCTGGTGCGGTGAGTGTCATCGAGGTTGACATCCGTGCTCTGCCGGCCCTGTTTCCTGCGTCCTGAGGAGCGTCCTTGAGTCTGGATCCGTTTCTAACCCTCGCCTCGTTCGGCATCGGGGTCGTCGTGGGACTCACCGGGATGGGCGGTGGTGCCCTCATGACTCCGGTGCTTGTGCTGTTCTTTCACGTCCCGCCGCTCACGGCGGTGTCGTCCGACCTGGTGGCGAGCGCGATCATGAAGCCGGTCGGCTCCTTTGTTCACCTGCGCCGGGGCACCGTGCATCTCGGGCTGGTGAAGTGGCTGTGCGTGGGGTCCATCCCCGGCGCGTTCAGCGGGGTGCTCATCGCGCGCGCCCTGGGCCGGGGCGAGGAGGTACAGCAGGTGGTGCGCACGGCACTGGGCGTGGCGCTCCTGCTGGCGGCGATCGGCCTCATCGTACGGGCATACCTCCGGCTGCTGGAGCACGCGCGGCGGCGCGATGGCCGCGCGCCGCCGCTCCCGCAAGGCAAGCCCAGCGTGGCCCTCAGGATCTGGCCCACGGTCGTGGTGGGCGCCGTCGGGGGCGTGGTGGTGGGGCTGACCTCGGTGGGCTCGGGCTCACTCATCATCATCGCGCTCATGGCGCTGTATCCCACGCTCAAGGCCAGCGAGCTGGTGGGAACCGACCTGGTGCAGGCGGTCCCCCTGGTGACATCGGCCGCGCTGGGGCACATCCTGTTCGGTGACTTCAAGCTCGACCTCACCACCTCGCTGCTGGTGGGCTGCGTCCCGGGCGTCTTTATCGGCGCCCACCTTTCGGCTGTGGCACCCGGCGGTCTGGTGCGGCGCGCGCTGGCTTTCGTGCTGCTCGCCTCCGCCCTGAAGCTGTTCAGCGTGCCCAACACCGAAACCGGCATTATCCTGCTCGGCACGCTGCTCTTCGCGCCGATCCTGTGGATGGTGGTGCGCCGACGGCTGGGGTATCCCGCGCTGTCCCACTGGAAGCAGCACGAGAAGGCGATGCAGGAGGCGGAACAGTCGCGCGCGGCGGGAGGGGACGGCTCGTAACGGAGGAGTGCGCATGCGACGAGTACGCCCTGGGCACAACAGGGTGGATCTACCGGCACGTGGGATATGCTGAGGTGAAGAACTGGATAGTCAGATTGGCGAAGACCAAGTCGGCCCTGAGGGACCTCTGCCGCACCGTCTCTCGCCAACGCCTGGACTTCCCATAGTTCAGGGTTCCGGCACTTTCCGCCAGCTCAAGTAGCCTGCAAGCTGCGCCGCCGTCTGGGCGTCACCAAGGCGAAGACGGTATTGACCGCCGCGGGTGAGGGTAGGAATCAGCCGGTCGCCATGGCGGTGCGGCGATTCTAGGTGATCGCAACCGACCCACCAGGGACCATCGGCCCAGGCATCGAAGGGGAGATCAACCATTTGGAGGTCCGTCACCATTGGAAGGATCAACGCGGCAGTGTAGCGACGCTCCCCTTCCTCGGGAGGGTGCCCCTGCATGGCCCGCGCGAGTAGCAAAGTGCTAACGATGGCGTCAACGTCAATTGGCTGGCTATCCACGGCGTTGTGGCCCTTTCGAGAAGGCTGGCTAACTGTGGAATCTGCCTAACTGCAACAGCTGGCCAAGTCTAGATAGGGACATGACGTCACAATGGGATATGAGCAGCGTCACACATTTCGTCGTCCCACGCACGGTAAAGCGAAGCGGTTGAAACTGTGAGTGCGCCGGGTGGGACTCGAACCCACGACCTACGGGTTAAAAGCCCGCTGCTCTACCAACTGAGCTACCGGCGCGCAGACCTGCTTTCCATCGAAACCTACAAGCAAAGGTGACGCTTGTCACCGACACGGGGGCATCCGTGGCGCTACCCATCGCAGTTGAAGGCCAACAGCCCCGTAGCGTAGGTCTCGATGGATAAGGATCTGTTTGCCCCCGACGTTCAAGTCATTCGCACCGTCATCGTTGTGGACGATGCCGGTGTGGTGCGCCGCCTCTCTTTCCGCGTGCTCTCGGAAGCCGGGTATCGCGTGTTTGAGGCGGCCAGCGCCGTGGAGGCGATCGAGGTGCTGGCCATGCTCCGCGGCAAGGTGGATCTCGTCCTGGTGGATGTGATCATGCCGGAGGTGAACGGGGTGGACCTCGTGCGTCTCATTCGCGAAGAGTGGGAAGGTCCTGCGATCCTGTTCATGTCGGCGTACCCCGCCGAGATACTCGCGCGTGAAGGACTGAAGGACCTGAGAGTGCAGTTCCTCGCCAAGCCATTCACCCGCAACGAGCTCCTCGGGGCGGCCGAGCGCGCGCTGGCCGCGCATGCGGCCAGCACTGGCGCCCGCGCTCGCAGAACCTAACCTTCGCCGTCGGGCCCGGCCGCGCGCGCGAGCTCCATCGCGGCCTCCACCAGGTCCCCCACCGCAGCGTAGCGGACTCGAGCCCGCGCAAGCCAGGCGTCCGGAAACGCCGGTCCGTGCCCCACCTCGCCTAGTGGGTCGCCATTCTCCAGGGCGGCCTGGAGATCGGGAGCCTGGAGCGGCTTGCCGAGGCATCGACGGCCATCCACGGCTCCTGCCACGGCCCGGGTCGTCATACAAAGGGTGGGTAGATCGGGACGGAAGATGCGGAGCGTCTCCGCGAGCACCATCCCCGAAATGCCGGGCAGGTCGAGCTCAGTGAGCACCAGCCGAAACCGCTGCGGCAGGCGTTGAATCAGCTCCAGCGCCGCAATCCCGTTCGACGCCTGGACCACCTCCAGCCCATGCAGCTCCAGCACGCGCCTAGCGTGGCGTCGAGACTCGACGTCGTCATCCACCAGGAGCACCAGCCGGCCGCTCTCGGTCCGGTTGTCGTTCCCCACAGTATCCTCCCCGTAGCGCTCGTGGCGAATGTGCAGTAGGCGCCGAGAGATCTCAGCGGTTGCGGTCACGTCGAGATTGTGCCGCAAGCCGATTCCGGTCCCGGTGTCCGTGAGCCTCCACACGGCGAAGCTGTGTGGCGCGACGCATACTCGCCCCATGCTCCGGGAAATCGCGCTGCGTCGTGCGCTCGGCGTCGTTGCCCCGCTCGCGCTCATCGTCGGGGCCTGCGGTGGTGGTGATCTGGCACTGCCGAGTGACTCCGACAACGAGCATCTGGTGCTGATCGACGGTGACGAGCAGGAGGGGCTAGCGGGCGAGCGGCTGCCGGGAGATCTCATCGTACGGCTGGTGGACGGGGCGGGAGTCGGCATCGCCGACCGGGAGGTCAGCTGGGTCGTCTCCGCGGGTGGCGGCCTCCTCGAGCCGACCTCGACCAGCACCGACGCAGACGGCTTTGCCGCTGCGCGATGGACCCTAGGCCCCGAGGCCGGCACCCATGCGGCGGACGCCGTCGTCTCGCAGGTGGGGCTGGTCACCTTCACGGCCACAGCCAGCGAGGGCGAGCCGTCCGCCCTCACCATCGAGGCGATAGAAGGTGACGATCAGACCGCGCCCGCGGGATCAGCCGTGGCTCTCGACCCGGCCGTCCGGGTGCTGGAGGGAGGCCGGCCGGCCGCGGGCGTCGAAGTGACGTTTGCCGTGACCGAAGGCGGTGGGACGGTCGAGGGTCCGGCGCAGATCACCAACGGCGAAGGGATCGCTCGCGTGGGCGAATGGGTGCTCGGCCTCGAGCCCGGGCTCAACCGGCTCGAGGCGAGCGCCGAAGGGGCGTCGGGAAGCCCGGTGGTGTTCACGGCGGAGGGCACCGCCAGCAGCGGCGTGGACCGGATGGCGTTCGTGGTCCGGCCGCCCGAGGACCTGGAGGCGCGGGAGCGATTCAGGGTGGAGGTCGCCCTGCTGGACGAGGATGGAAATCTGGTCCCGCTCACCGGGATCGTGGTCTACCTGGGGCTCTTCAGGGATGGGAGCGACGTGCCGAGCAACTCGCTCCTGCTCGGCGACCGCTTCCGCGCGACGGAGGCGGCGGGTCAGTCCACCTCGAACTGATCGCTGAACAACGCGGGCTGCGGTCCATGGGGCCGGTGGTCGGGCAAGTCGTCGGTCAGTGCCCTGAGACGGAACCTTCCCCGCTGGGTCACGCCGAGGTCGTCGAATACCGCCACGCCGCCCTCCGTCGCCCGGAAGCGGTCGCCGAGCAGGAGCGAGTTGCTCGGCACGTCGCTCCCATCCCTGAAGAGCCCCAGGT
>DATLHD010000260.1:0-4890 GCA_035540075.1 Gemmatimonadales bacterium | reverse complement strand
GCGGTGGTTCATGCCCACCATCACCACACGCTGGCGCTTCTCCACCGCGCGCACGATACGCTGGGCGCTCGCGGCCGACATCGCCAGCGGCTTCTCCACCAGCACGTGGACCCCGGCCGAGAGCGCCGCGAGAATGTGCGATTCGTGCAGGTGCGTCGGGGAGCAGATCACCACCGCATCCAGCGCTTCGAAGCGGAGCAGATCCTCGATGTCGTCGAAAGCGTCCTTGACGCCGAAGCGATCGGCGAGGGCGCGGGCCTTGGGCAGGTCGGTGTCGCAGATCGCCGGTATCTCGATCATCTTGAGTTTCTTGAGCACCGGCAGATGCGCGACCTGGGTGATCGCGCCCCCGCCGATGATGCCCACCTTGAGTCGCTCGCCGCTGGTCCGGCTGCCCGTCATGCGACCCTCCTAGTAAGAGCGCTGTAGCGTCGCGCCGGGAAAATACGCCGCGAGAATGCGCTGGTAGTCCTGGCCGGCGCGTGAGCGGCCCACAGCTCCCCACTGGCACATGCCCACGCCGTGCCCCGCTCCGCTGCCTTCGGCCACGAGGCGGGTGATCTCCCGGCCAGAGCGTGACGCGCTGAGTGTAAAGGCGGCGCTGCGCAGGAGGTCACCCGAAGCCGGACGTAAGACCTGCCGTACGACCGGCCCCTCCACCATCAGGTGGTCGGCCGGTAGCGTGATGCCGAGCCGACCCACCCGGCCCGACGCCGTGCGCTGGGCGACCCAGACGTCCCGCACTTCGCTCGCGCGGTCGGCCCCCACACCGAGCGTGGTCGGCAGCGTCCGCCGGAGGGTCATCCGTAGGGCGTCCCCGGTCCACTCCTCGCGCCAGCGGTAGCGGGGCGAGATCCGACAATAGGCCTGGCCGTGCTCATCCACGTCCGCGAACGAGCGAAGATAGGGTCTCGACGCCGCACGGAAGGCCTCGACGCCGTCGGCGGTATGACCACCGCAGGTCGAGTAGTAGAAGGCGTCGATGGGACGACCGCCGAAGGTCAGCACCTGTCCCCGGGTCAGACCCACGGCTTCACGACCTTCCGGAGTCTCCGATTCGCTGCCGCCGTACACCTGGTCCGAGACGCCCGCGTGGAGGTCGAAGCCCAACGCCGCCCGCCGCCGCAGATTCCGCAGGGCGTACGTGCGGGAGACGACTGCTTGAGCCTTGAGCGCCTCGAACTCGGACTGATTCCGCCGACCCATCTCGGCCGACACCACGCCGACGAGGTACGACTCCAGCAGCAGCCGATTCACCACGGTGAGTCCGGCCGTGTCCCGCACGAACTCGACCACGCCGCGATAGGTCCTGCCGTTCACGCGGACGAGGTCCCTCGGGTCGGTGGCCACGACCGCGACCATCTCCATCGGAGCCGGGCCGGGCCGTCCAGGCGGCTGGAGCGCGATGCCCGCGCCGTAGGGCACCACACGCCACTGTTCGCCTGCCGGCACCGCGGCTACCCTCGCGCCACTCGGGTCGGTGATCACCAGGTCATCCCCGCCGCCGATGGTCGCGGAGGAGGCGCCCACCAGGAGCCCAATGCGAAGCTGCGGCTCGGCCGGAACCGCTGGGCGGTCCTCGGGCGGCTCCGCTACGGGGAGCGGCGGCCGCTCCGCGGCTCGCTCGGGCGCGGGCTGTTCGGGCGGCGCCTCAGGAACGCAGCTGGCCAGGGCGGCGAATCCACCGACGAGCGCCAGCGCCGCGGCCAGTAGGAGGCGGCGCTCAACCGCGGTAGTTGCCAAACTTGAGCTCGATGCCGTAGTCGCCGCCCCGCAGCATCGCGATGACCGCCTGCAGCTCGTCCTTGGAGGGACTGGTCACCCTGATCTCGTCGCCCTGGATCGACGCCTGCGTCTTCTTGAAGCCGCCATCCTTGATCGCCTTCACGATCTTCTTGGCGGCATCCTGGGGGATGCCCTGGGTCAGGCTCACGGTACGGCGGACGGACTGGCCGGTGCCTTGGACCGGATCGCCGATCTTCAGGTTCTTGACCGGGACACCGCGCTTGATCATCCGACCTTGCAGCACGTCGACCAGTGCATCCATGCGGAACTCGTCATCGGCCGAGAGGCGGATCTCCGCCGTGGGACGGTCGAACTCGATGGTGCAATGGGTGCCCTTGAAGTCGTATCGCTGGGCGATCTCCTTCAGGGCCTGGTTCACGGCGTTATCGACCTCTTGGAGGTCGGCGCCGGTCGAGATGTCGAAGGACGCGTTGCTGGCCATGGAAGCGTGTCGGTATGTGAATGGGTCGGGGAAGCCGAGGGAAGGATTACCCGGCGGCGGGGCCGTCGCAAGCGCGGACCGCTTGACACTCGGCCGAGGAATTCCTAGCGTACCCACATGATCAGCCGCCGCGCATGCGCGTGTCCCTGTCGCCGCCCCTCAACGGGGTGGACCGCGCTGCGCGTGCCGGGACCGGAGGCAGGATCCCCGCGATAACCTGCCTCCGCCGAGCAGTCGAGGCCCGGGCCAGCGCTGGTCCGGGCCTTCGTGCTTTCAGCCGTACCCTCAGCCACCGGGAGACCGCATGTCCACCATCGACGAGTTGCTCAAGGCCAACGAGGCTTACGCCGCCACCTTCGACCGGGGAGACCTGCCCCTTCCGCCCGCGCGCCGTACCGCGATCGTGACCTGCATGGACGCGAGGATCCTTCCCTCCCGGGTGCTTGGCCTCCAGGAAGGCGACGCCCACGTGATCCGCAACGCCGGGGGCAGGGCGCGGGACGCGCTCCGCTCGCTCATCATCTCGCAGCGGCTGCTGGGCACGCGGGAAGTGGCCGTCATTCATCACAACGACTGCGGTATGCTCACCTTCAGCAACCGCGACCTGCGGACCAAGGTGAAGGAGGACCTGGGGCAGGACACCGGCGAGTTCGACTTCCTCCCCTTCCAGGACCTGGACGGCAGCGTCCGAGAGGACATCGAGTTCCTCCAGGCCACTCAACTGCTGGACCCGGAGACGCTGATCAGGGGGTTCGTGTACGATGTGACGACGGGAAAACTGCGCGAGGTGCGAGTGGAAAGCGAAGCCAAGACCGGCTGACCGCTGGTCCTAGGCCAGGAAGCTCTCCAGGGCCCTCGCCCGGCTCACGTGCCTGAGCCGGCTGAGGGCCTTCTCCTTGATCTGCCGCACCCGCTCTCGGGTGATGCCGAGCAGGCTTCCGATCTCCTCGAGGGTCATCGGCTCCGGCCCGTCCAGCCCAAAATAGAGGCGAAGGATCTTGGCCTCGCGCTCTTTGAGCGTGGAGAGCACTTCCTCGATGGATTCCGTGAGTGCGTGCTCGAAGGTCTCCGAGTCCGGTCCCGGATTCTGGGTGTCGGGCAGGTAGTCCAGCAGCTTGTTGTCTTCGCCGGGCGTGAGGGGGGCGTCCAGGGAGAGGTGGTTCTGGGAGATGGAGAGGGTCTTCTGCACCTCCTCCATCGAGATGTCCATCCCCTCGGCGATCTCGGAGGGGGTGGGCTCGCGACCCAGCTCCTGGAGCAGGGCGGACGACCGCTTGCCGATCCGGTGCAGCGTGCCGGCCCGGTTGAGCGGCACCCGCACGATACGGCTCTGCTCCGCGAGCGCCTGGAGGATCGCCTGCCGGATCCACCACACCGCGTAGGAGATGAACTTGATGCCCTTGGTCTCGTCGAACTTGTGGGCCGCGCGGATGAGGCCGAGGTTGCCCTCGTTGATGAGGTCGGCGAGCGACACGCCCTGGTTCTGATACTTCTTCGCCACCGAGACGACGAAGCGGAGGTTGCTGCGGACCAGCTTGTCGAGCGCCTCGGCGTCACCGATACGGATGCGCTGCGCGAGCCTGACTTCCTCTTCCTGCGGGATCAGCGGGTACTTGCTGATCTCGCGGAGATACTGGTCCAGCGATCCCTCGTCGAACGATGGACCGCGCCTGCCAGAACCGACCTGCATTGGACGCATGCGATGTGACCCCTGGGCGGACTGCGGTTGGAATTCCTGTGGAACCTTACTCGCGGGATTCGGAGAGCGCAATGGACCTGCGCATCGCCTTCGTCACCGCGTGACTCGAATCACAACTCCACCGTGTCGATCTGGGCGCGCTGCAGCCGGCCGGAGAAGTCCACGTAACACACCTTGGTCTCCGAGTAGAACTCATAGACCTCCCATCCGCCTTCGCGATGGCCGTTGCCGGTGGCCTTCACTCCGCCGAACGGAAGATGGGCCTCCGCGCCGATGGTCGGCGCGTTCACGTAGGTGATGCCGTTGTCGAGATCCTGCATCGCGCGGAACGCGAGATCCACGTCGCGGGTGTAGATCGAGCTGGAGAGGCCGTAGCGCACGTCGTTGTTCACTTTCACCGCCTCGTCGAACGAGCCGACCCGGATCACGCTCAGCACCGGGCCGAAAATCTCTTCCTGCTCCAGCCGGCTGCGCGGCCGCACGCCGGCGAAGATCGTCGGCCGGTAGAACCAGCCGTCGCCCAGGCGCCCACCCGGCGCGCGCCCGCCGACCACCAGGTCCGCGCCCTCCTCGCGCCCGATCTCGATGTAGCCTTCGACCTTCTCCCGAGAGGCCTCGTGGATCAGCGGCCCCACGTCGGTGCGCGTCTCGCGCCCGTCGCCCAGCCGGAGCGCTTCGGCCGCCTCGGCAACCCGGCGGAGGAGCCGGTCGTGAACCTTGCGGTGGAGGATCAGTCGGCTTGTCGCGGTGCATCGCTGGCCCGTGGTGCCAAAGGCGCCCCACAGCACCCCTTCGAGCGCCAGGTCCAGGTCGGCGTCGTCCATGACGATCATGGCATTCTTGCCACCCATCTCCAGCGACAGGCGCTTGTGCATCCGGCCACAGGTCTCGCCGATGATCGCGCCCGTCTCGGTGGACCCGGTGAAGGAGATCACCGGGACCTCGGGGTGCTCGACCAGCGCCT
>DATLHD010000259.1:0-4912 GCA_035540075.1 Gemmatimonadales bacterium | reverse complement strand
CCCCGCTTCTCCTTGAGGGAGTGGCAGTTGGGGAGGTGGAGATCCCAGGTCTGAATGGCGACGACCATAGGACTGTGTCAGCTCCGACCGATCAGCTCGCCGCCCCTGCCCCCGCGCCCGCGCTACCGGCCGCGCTGGCGGAGAGCGTGCGCTTCACCTCTTCCATGCGGTAGGACTCGATCCGGTCGCCGACCTTGAGGTCGTTGAAGTTCTCGATCCCGATGCCGCATTCGAGCCCCTCGCGCACCTCGCGGACGTCGTCCTTGAAGCGCTTGAGGCTGGAGAGCGAGCCGGTGTACACGGTGACGCCGTCGCGGGTGACCCGCGCCCTCGCGGTGCGCTGGATGATGCCGGTCCGTACGGAGCAGCCCGCGATGGTGCCCACCTTGCTGACCTTGAAGAGCTGCAGCACCTCGGCCTCGCCCAGCACCGTCTCCCGCTCCTCGGGTTTGAGCAGGCCCTCGAGCGCGTTCCGCACGTCCTCCACCGCCTCATAGATGATGCGGTAGGTGCGCACGTCCACCTGCTCCCGCTCCGCCGCCGCGCGGGCGTTGGAATCGGGCCGGACGTGGAAGCCGAGGACGATGGCGCCCGAGGCCTTGGCGAGCAGGATGTCGCTTTCGGTGATCGCACCGACGCCGCGGTGGACCACGTCCACCCGCACCTCGCCGGTACCGAGCTGCGCCAGCGCGTCGGCCAGCGCCTCCGCGGGGCCGCCCTGGTCCGCCTTGATGATGATGCGGAGCGTGGAGACCTCACCCTCCTTGAGGGCACGGCTGAAGTCCTCCAGCGTCCCGCCGCGGGCGGTGCGACGGTTCTGCGCCTCGCGCTCGAGCCGCTGCCGCTTCTGCGCGATCTCGCGCGCCTCCACCGCGTCGGTGACCACCGCGAAGGTGTCGCCGGCCGCCGGCACGCCCTCGAAGCCCAGGATCTGCACCGGGATCGACGGACCGGCCTCCTTCACCGTCTTGCCGCGCTCGTCGTAGAGCGCGCGCACGCGGCCGGAGAACTTGCCGCAGATGAAGTTGTCGCCTCCGTGCAGGGTGCCCTTCTGCACCAGGATCGTGGCCAGCGGGCCCTTGCCCGGATCGAGCGTCGCCTCCAGCACGGTGCCCTGGATCTTCCCGTCCGGGTTGGCCTTGAGATCGAGGATCTCGGCCTGGAGCAGGATCTGCTCCAGCAGCGTGTCGACCCCGGTGCCCTTCTTGGCCGAGATCTCCGCGGCGAGCGTGTTGCCGCCGAACTCCTCCAGCACCACGTTGTGCTGCAGCAGGTCCTGCTTGACCTTCTGCACGTTCGCGCTGGGCAGGTCGATCTTGTTGATGGCGACGATCATCGGCACGCCGGCGTTCTTGGCGTGGCTGATGGCCTCGATCGTCTGCGGCATGACCTGGTCGTCGGCCGCCACCACCAGCACGACGATGTCGGTGACCTGGGCGCCGCGGGCACGCATGGCGGTGAATGCCTGGTGACCCGGGGTGTCGAGGAAGGTGATCTTCCGGTCGCCCGGGAGCGTCACGTGGTACGCGCCGATGTGCTGGGTGATGCCGCCCGCCTCGCCCGCCACCACGTTGGCCTTGCGGATGTAGTCGAGGAGCGAGGTCTTGCCGTGGTCCACATGCCCCATGATGGTGACCACCGGCGGACGCGGGGCCAGCAGCTCGGGGCTCTCCTCGATCGTCTCCTCCGCCTGGGCGGCGTACTCGTCCTCCCGCACGGCCTCGAACCCGAACGCCGAGGCGATCAGCTCGATCTGGTCGAAGTCGAGCCGCTGGTTCACCGTGACCATGAGGCCCAGCTCCTTGAAGGCGAACTGGACGATCTGAGTCGCGGGAACCTTCATGGCGGAGGCGAGCTCGGACACCGAGATGAACTCGTTCACCCGGATCCGGGTCTTCTCCTTCTCGCGCTCTTCGGCGAGACGGCCGGCCTGGACGTCGCGGAACGACGGCTCGTCGGCGCGACGGCCCTTGCGGCCCGCGCCGCCCTTCATCCCCTGGAGGGTGCGCAGGATGTTCGCCTGCACCGCATCCTGATCCACCATCGAGCGTTTGCCCTTCTTCCCCTTCTTCCGTCCGCCGCCCTTCTCGGCGTCGGGTCCGAAGGTGCGGGCCGGCGGGGCGCCCTGGCCGGGACGGCTCGGAGCGCCGGGCCGGCTCGGAGCACCGGGCCGGCTCGGCGCAGCGGGGGCGCTGCTGCTGAAGACCGGCTTGGGTCCGCGCGGGCCCGTGGACGGACGCTGGATCCGTGGAGGAATGAACGGCGCGCGGGTCGGCGCGGAGGGACGGGGCGGCGCCGCGGAGGCGGCGTCCACCGGCTGCGCGGCGACCGGTTCCTCGGTGGTCGTCGGGGCGCTCGAGTCGTCGTACGGCTCCGCGGGCACGGCGGGCAGATCCTTGAACAGGGCGCGGGCGCGCTCCTCGAGGCTCTGAGCCGGCGCTTGCTCCTCGATCTCGGACACGATCGGGCGCTCCAGCTCCAGCGCGGCGAGCTCGGCCTCGCGCTCGGACTGGGCCTGGGCCTCGGCCACGGCGACCTCGGCCGCCGTACGGCGGCGCTTGGTGGGCCGGGCCTCCACCGGCGGTGGCGCAGGCTCCGCCTTGACCGCCTTGCGGCGCCCCTTCTTCGCCGTCGGCTCTTCGGCGCTCTTCCGCTTTTCGCGCTCCCAGCGCACCCGGACCGCCGACACCTGGTCGCTTTCCAGGGCGGAGAGATGGCTCCGCACGAAGATGTTCATGTCCTTGAGCATGCCGAGCAGCTGCTCAGGGGGTACGCCGAACTCCGCGGCGAGATCGTGAACTCGCGTCTTGACCACTCAAGCCTCCATCAGATACGTGCGGGCGCCGGCGACACGATGCCGTCGGCCAAGGCGCGGTCCCGCACCCCAACCGCCATCACGGGCGGCTTTCCCAGCTGCGCGCCGATCGCGGCGGCGCCAGGTCCGGTCACCAGCGGGACGCCCTTCGCCGCCGCCAGCCGGACCACCTTGTCCACGGCGCGCGGGCTGGCATCCTCTGCCACGACCACGCACCGGCATTTCCCCGCCTGCAATTCCTTCCGAACCGCGTCCACCCCGACTACCACGTTCCGGGCTCGGTACCCGAGACCGATGAGGCCCAGGAGCCGGCTCATTCGCGGTTCTGGTTCTCCTCGCCGCCTTCCTCGGTGAGCTCGGCGAGGAACGTCATCAGCTGGTCCGCCGCCTCGGGGCTCATCCCCGAGATGCGGGCGATGTCCTCACGCTCGAGATCGAGGATGTCGTTGAGCATCCGGTAGCCGGCGTTCTCCAGGATGGCGGTGAGCTCCGGCGAGAGACCCTGCAGCTCGCTGAGCGGCACCTGCGAGGCCATCTCCTCCTCGGGCGGCAGCGGCGCGAACAGCGGGCCCTCGCCGCCACGCTCCAGCCACTCGCGGCTGGAGTAGAGGTCGATCTTCCAGCCGGTCAGCTCGGAGGCGAGCCGCACGTTCTGGCCGTTCCGACCGATCGCGAGCGAGAGCTGGTCCTCGTCCACCACCGCCTGGATCGTCTTGGCCTCGGGATCGGAGAACACCTTCGCCACTCGCGCGGGCGCCAGCGCCAGCCGGGCGAACCGCTCCGGATCAGGCGACCAGGGCACGATATCGATCCGCTCGCCGCCGAGCTCGTTCACCACCGCCTGCACCCGCGAGCCCTTGAGACCCACGCAGGCCCCCACCGGGTCGATCGAGTCGTCCCGCGAGATGACGGCCACCTTGGTGCGGCTTCCCACCTCGCGCGCGATGGCGCGGATCTCGACGATCTGCTGCTGGATCTCGGGCACCTCGAGCTTGAACAGTGCCTTCACGAACAGCGGATCGCCCCGGGAAAGGATCAGCCGCGGGCCCTTGGGCGTCTCCTCCAGCCGCTTGAGCACGGCGCGGATGGTGTCGCCCTGGTGGAAATGCTCGCGGTGGTTCTGCTCCCGGTAGGGGATGATCGCCTCGGCCTCGCGGAACTTGTTCAACATGATGACGAGTTTCCCGCGCTCGATCTGCTGGACTTCTCCCGACAGCAGCTCGCCGACCTTGGAGGTGAACTCCTCCCGGATCCGGGCCCGCTCGCCCTCGCGCACCCGCTGGATGATCCGCTGCTTGGCCGCCTGCACCGCGAGCCGGCCGAAGTCCACGAAGGGAACCTCTTCCTCGAGCATGTCGCCGACCTGGAAGTCGGGGTCCTCGTACTGGGCCTCCTCCAGCGCGATCTGCCAGCTCGGGTCCTCCACCGTCTCCACCACCTGGCGGAGCCGCGTCACCCGGATCGTGCCCTGCAGCTCGTCCACGTTCAGCTCGAACTTGACGTTGGGGCCGAACTTGCGGACCAGCGCCGCCTGGATCCCGTCGCGCAGCAGATCCAGGAGGTCGGAGCGCTCCAGCTGTTTTGCGGTCGTCAGCTCGCGGAACGCGGCCAACATTTCGGTCGAACCTGCCATCGGTCTTACTCCAAGGAATCGGGACGCCGCTTGCCAACGGCGGCCCAGTCCACCAGCAGCGTCGCTTCGCTGATGTCGTCGAGGCGGAGAGTCGTCTCCCCGCCCTGCTCCGGCCGGAGCGTCACGTGCTCGTCGTCGGGCACCGCGACGATTTCCACGACCCGCCGTCCGCCGAGCGCCGGCGACCTCACACGGGCGCGGTGCCCGACGAACCGTCGCCAGTGCTGCGGCCAGCGCAACGGGCGCTCGAGTCCCGGTGAGGACACCTCGAGCACATAGCGCGGGCCCACCAAGGCCCTGGATTCCAGGAATCGCTCGAGGGACCGGCTGATCCCCGCACAGTCGTCGGCCGTCACACCCTGGCCGGGTCGGCTGTCCGGGCGGTCCACCCGCACCTGCAGGATGGGGCGCTGCATCGTCCCAACTCGTCTGAGATCCACCAGCTCGAAACCGAGGGTGTCGAG
>DATLHD010000258.1:0-3500 GCA_035540075.1 Gemmatimonadales bacterium | reverse complement strand
CCGCGCGGCGCAGCGCGGTGAGGGCGGGACGCAACCCATCGACGCCCTTGCTCACGTCCCACACGGCGTCGAGGGTGACGGTGGAGAAGCCGGCCACGTTCCGCAGCGCGGCCATCTCGTCGTCCAGCAGGATTGGGTGCTCGAGCCGGAGCATCCGCGCGTAGGAGGGCCGTTCGAGCAGCGGCGAGCCGCGGCGGCCCAGGTGCATCCGGAGCGACATCACCATCGACTCCCGGAGCGGGTCGATCGGCGGGTTGGTCACCTGGGCGAAGCGCTGGCGGAAGTACGCGTAGACGCTTTGCGGCACCGCCGAGAGAGGCGGAATGGGGGTATCGTCGCCCATGCTCCAGACCGGATCGGCGCCGGTACCGCCCATCGGCTCCAGCACGATGCGGAGATCCTCCGCGCCGTAGCCGAACGCGCGCTCGAGGCGCACCAGCTCGTCGCCCTCGGGCGAGGGCGGCACCCGTGCGGGGTCGGGCACCAGCGTCGCCATGTAGCGGGCGACCCAGCGGGCGTAGGGCCGCCGGCCCGCGATCTCGCGCTTGGCGTCGAGATTCCGGATCACCTCGTGCCGCGCGGTGTCCACCACCAGCACCTCGCCCGGCCCGACCTTGCCGCACTCCACTACCTCGCGCGGGTCGAGGTCCACCACGCCCACCTCGGAGCCGCAGACCACCAGCCCGTCGCGCCGCACCTTGTAGCGGCAGGGGCGGAGGCCGTTCCGATCCACCACCGCGGCGGCGAGCACGCCGTCGGTGAAGGCGATCGCCGCCGGCCCGTCCCACGGCTCCAGCACGCACTGGTGGTACTCGTAGAACGCCTTGATGGAGGGATCGAGGTCGGGGTACTTCTCCCAGGCCTGCGGCACCATCATCATCGCGGTGTGCACCGGATCGCGTCCCGACCGCACCAGCAGCTCCATCGCATTGTCGAGGCTCGCCGAGTCGCTTCCCTCCGCCCAGATGACCTGACGCAGCCGCTCGATCTTCGCGCCCCAGACGGGGCTCGAGAGCATCGGCTGGCGCATGGTCATCGCGTTCCGGTTGCCCCAGAGGGTGTTGATCTCCCCGTTATGGGCCAGCAGCCGGAACGGCTGGGCCAGCGGCCAGCTCGGCAGGGTGTTGGTCGAGTAGCGCTGGTGGAAGACGGCGATGGCGCTCTCGTACTCGGGGTAGCGGAAGTCGGTGTAGAAGGCCGAGAGCTGGGTGCCGGTGAGGAGAGCCTTGTAGACGACGGTGCGGCAGGAGAGGGAGCAGGCGTAGAACCCGGGCAGGTTCAACGCCTCCGCTCGTCGCTCCATCTCCCGCCGTGCCAGGTACAGGGCGCGCTCCCAGGCGTCTTCGTCGGCCGCCAGCGCAGGGCGTCCCACCAGGACCTGCCGGATCACCGGGCAGGAGGCGAGCGCGGTCGGACCAAGGGCGCCGGGATTCACCGGCACTTCCCGCCAGCCGAGGAAGGGGATGCCATCGCCCGCCAGCACCTCCTCGATCATGCGCACCGAGGCGCCGAGGGCCTCGGGCTCGCGGGGCAGGAAGAAGGCGCCCACGCCGAAGGGCAGGCCGGGCTGGAGGTGGAGCCCCTGGCGGTAGGCGTCGCGGTAGAAGAGGCGCGCGGGGATCTGGGTCAGCAGGCCGGCACCGTCGCCCGAGTTGTCGGTCGACGCCGCACCCCGGTGAGCCACCCGCGCGACGGCCTCGAGCGCCATGCCGACGACCTCGTGCGAGCGCGCGCCGGACGCGGTGGCGACGAAGCCGACGCCGCAGGCGTCGTGCTCACGGGATGGGTCGAGGGCCTGTTTCGCCGGCACGGCGGCGTGAGGATGGGGGCCGGAAGAGATCCTGCGGGAACCGGCCGGGTGGATCCGCTGCCCATTGGCGGCCATGGTGCCTCCTGCTGGTTGGCGCCCCATCGGCCGGAGAGGCCGGTTGCGGGGCAAACAAAAAGCCCGCTCCACACGGGGGGCGGGCCGGGAGCAGTCGCGCGCGTGCGATTCTACCCGGTCGCTCCCGTGGAGCGGACGGTATTAAGGAGAATGACCGGGAGGGCGGCGCGCTTCATAGACGTATTATTATGCACGACCACGTATTCGTCAACCTGCCTGTCGTCCCGAGTGCAACGAGGGACCTTGTCACCCGGTTCGGGAAACTTGCGAGCAAGATCCCTCGCTGCGCTCGGGATGACACGGATGCTGCGCTCGGGATGACACGGACGTTGCGCTCGGGATGACACGCCTGGCCGACCCCCTTGACAGCGCACCCGCCCGCGCGTTAGCCTCCCAGACGCGGCCGAAAACGGCATAAACATCCGGCCGCCCACCCGACTCGAAAGCCCGAACGGACATGTCGCTCTACCTCTCGCTCGTCGTCGTCCTCCTTGGCCTCCTGCTTACCAGCCTTATTGGTGAGCCAGGGGTTCGCGGCGTGCCGAAACGAGCAGCGTGAGAGCGTAGCAGACTCGATCGAAATGCACCGGCGCCGCGGACCCGAAAGGTCCGCGGCGCCTTTTTCGTCCACCTTCACGGGAACCCACAAGCGCCCATGGGCACCACCGACGTCCTCATCTTCGACACGACTCTGCGCGACGGCGAGCAGGCCCCCGGCAACAGCCTGACCCCCGAGGAAAAGCTCCGACTCGCCCGGCAGCTCGACGCGCTCGGCGTGGACATCATCGAGGCGGGCTTCCCGGCCGCGTCGGAGGGGGACTACCGCAGCGTGCGCGAAATCGCGGCCGAAGTCCGGCGGCCGGTGATCGCCGCACTGGCGCGGTGTACCGAGGGGGACATCGACCTGGCCGGCGAGGCGCTGGGCGCGGCGGAGCGCAGCCGGATCCACGTCTTCGTGTCCACCTCCGACCTGCACATGCGGGAGAAGCTCCGGCTGACGCGGGACGAGGTGGTGGAGCGGGCCCGTGCAGCGGTGCGCCGTGCCAGGCGGTTCACCGAGGATGTCGAGTTCTCCTGCGAGGATGCCAGCCGCTCCGACCCCGACTTCCTCTGTCGGGTGGTTCAGGCGGCCATCGAGGAGGGGGCGACCACGATCAACCTGCCCGACACCGTGGGGTACGCCATGCCCGCGGAGTACGGCGCGATGTTCCGCGACGTGCTGGCCCGCGTGGCCGGTGCCGACCGGGTCACTCTGAGCGCCCACTGTCATGACGACCTGGGGCTCGCCGTCGCCAACTCCCTGGCTGGTCGGCGAACGTCAGCTTCGCGTGGAACCAGGCGCTCGACAAGTACGATGGCCTCGCGGGCGTCGAAGATCCGACCAACCTCGAGAACATCAACGGCGCGGCGTTCGCTCCCCAGTCTGCCGGCTCCGGCGTCGACAACGTGTTCACCAACTCGGAGTGGCTGCTCAAGGCTTCGGGTCAGTACACACTGCCGTGGGAGATCGGCCTCGCGGGCAGCACCAGCCTGACGCAGGGCTTCCCTTACCCGCAGCAGATCGCGGTCACGACGCGCGGCAACAGTCTCGCTGACACGAACGTCTATCTCTACC
>DATLHD010000257.1:0-7715 GCA_035540075.1 Gemmatimonadales bacterium | reverse complement strand
GTGTATACGGTGGATGCGGCGCGGAGCTGGGCGCGGACGGTCGCGGTTCGCGAGGGACGAATCGTTCACGTGGGCGGTGACAGTCTGCCTTCTGGCCTGATCGGCCCCGAGACCGAAGTGGTGGACCTCGCCGGGGGGATGCTGCTTCCTGGGTTCGAGGACGGCCACGTTCACCTCTTGCTCGGTGGTGTCGAGCTCGGTGAGTGCACCCTGTACACCCTCGAGAACGCGGCCGCCGTCCTGGATTCGATCACGGCCTGCGCGGCCGCTCGGCCCGACGGGTGGCTCCGCGGCGTCGGCTGGGAGCTCACAGCCTTTCCGGGCGCCAATCCGTCGAAGGCGGCGCTCGACCGGATCGCGCCCGACCGGCCGGCGTTCATGGAAGCGGCCGATGGGCACTCCGCCTGGGCCAACAGCCGGGCGCTGGAGCTCGCGGGGATCACGCGCGATACACCCGACCCGCCCGACGGCCGCATCGAGCGGGATCCGCGCACCGGCGAGCCCAGCGGCACGCTGAGGGAGACGGCGATGGATCTGGTGTCGCGGCTGCTCCCGGAGCGAACCGATGCCGAGCTGGCGGCGGGCCTCGAGCGCGCTCTTCCACTGGCGGCCGAGCGGGGCATCACCACGATCATGGAGGCGTTGGCGTCCGAGAGCCTGCTTCGCGCCTATGCGTCCGCGGACCGCGCCGGACGGCTCACCCTTCGAGTGGTCGTGGCGGCCGACGCGGAGCCGGACTCGACGGGAGTCGAAGGCGTGGTCCGGCGACTGGGCGAGTGGCGGTCACGATATACCACGCCGCGGGTTCGGCCATCCACGGCGAAGCTCTTCGAGGACGGCGTGATCGAGTCGGGCACCGCGGCATTGCTCGAGCCCTACCTCGACCGGAAGGGCGACGCCGGTAAACCGACTTACTCCCAACCGGTGCTGGACAGTCTGGCCACGGCCCTGGATCGGAACGGCTGGCAGGTTCACGTCCATGCGATCGGGGACCGCGCGATCCGCATGACGCTCGACGCCTTCGAGCACGCCCGCCTGGCGAGCGGCGCCCGGGACGCCCGCCACACGATCACCCACCTTCAGCTGATCGACCCGGCGGACCTTCCGAGATTCCGGCAGCTGGGCGTGGTCGCGAACTTCGAGCCCTTCTGGGCGAACGGGGACGAATACCTGACCCGCCTTGCAGAGCCGGCGCTCGGGCCCAAGCGATCACGATGGCTCTACCCGATCCGGAGCGTGGCGAAGGAGGGAGCCGTGGTGTCCGCCGGGAGCGACTGGTCCGTCTCATCGCTGGCGCCGTTGGACGGGATCCAGGTGGCAGTCACGCACCGACCACCGGACGCCCCCGACCAGCCGACCTGGCGGCCGGAGGAAGCCGTGGACCTGCCGACCGCCATCGCCATGTACACGATCAACGCGGCCTACCAGAACCATCTGGAGCGGGAAACCGGCTCGATCGAGGTGGGGAAGCTCGCGGACCTGGTCGTTCTGGAGCGAAATCTGTTCGACGTCCCCGCCGACGAGCTGCACGCCGTGCGGGTGACGCGGACGTTCCTGGAGGGAAAGACCATCTACCCGCGCCGCTAGCGCCGGTCAGCGGTCCTCACGGAGGGGCCGCTCGCCGTGGGGACCCTCGCCACCCCGAAACTCGAAGTGCTCCGGCGGCAGCACCCGCTCGCTCCCTCCGCGCGGCGAGCCTCGAAGCAGCCTGCCGGCGAGCACCCGATCGCAGAGGACGGCGGCCGGCTCCCACGCGCCGGCCTGGATGCCGGGGTAGCGCCCGGCATATTCGGGACGGAGACGAGCCTCACGGCGCCCGAGCGAAGCAACGGCGGCGGCAGCGGGGGTGGAGCGCGGCGCTGCTGGCGCCGGAAACGACTGCGGCATGCAACCTCACGTGTCAGTGATTTCGCATTACACCTTGATAGAACGGCTCGCCCGAGTCAAGGCACGAAACCCAACTGTGACCCCTTTGTCAGGATGCGTCGGCGGCTGCGGGCCCGAGCCCGCCGAATCGCCGCTCCCTGGCCCCGTAATCCCTCACCGCGCCCTCCAGCTCCTCGGCACCGAACTCGGGCCACATGAGATCCAGAAAGCGCAGCTCCGCGTAGGCGGCCTCCCAGAGCATGAAGTCGCTGAGGCGCCGCTCACCGCCGGTGCGGATCAGCAGGTCGAGCGGCGGCACCGGGGTACCGTGGTCCACGATGGCGAGCAGCCTGCCGAACGCGTCGCGGGTCGGGGTCACGTCTCCCCGAAGACATTGGGCGGCTCGGAGAATCGCGTCGCGGGAGGAATAGTCCAGCGCCACCCGGAGGTGAAGCCTGCTGCCCGCCGCCGTGGCGCGCTCCGTCGCCAGAATGCGCCGGCACAGCGGCGAGTCGAGTCGATCCCGTCGACCGATCACCTCCAGTCGCACCCCGTTCTCCACGCAGCGATCAGTCTCGCCTCGGAGATACTCCCGGAAGAGCCGCATGAGTCCCCTCACCTCACCGGAGGGCCGGCGCCAGTTGTCGGCGGAGAAGGCGTAGATCGTGAGCACGCCGATGCCGAGCTGGGGCGCAGCCTCGACGACGCGACGCACGGCGAGGGCGCCGGCGCGATGCCCCAGAGAACGGGGACGACCCCTGCGCGTCGCCCAGCGACCGTTGCCGTCCATGATGATGCCGACATGCAGAGCGCTTTGCTGCATAAAGCTCAACTCCAAAAAAGAGAGCGCTACCGCTCGCGGGTGGCGCGGATCAGGGCTTCCATGTGGTCGAGGTAGTGCTCCAGCGCGCGCCGGCCTTCGGCGCTGAGCCGGTACTCGGTGCGCGGTACGCGGCCATCGAACGATTTGGTGCACACGATGTAGTCCGCCTCCTCGAGCTTGCGCGCGTGGACGCTGAGGTTGCCGTCGGTGGTGTCGAGCAGCCGCTTGAGCTCGTTGAAGCTCAAGGAGTCGTTCACCGCGAGCGCGCTCACGATGGCCAGTCGCATGCGCTCGTGGATCAGCCGGTCGAGCTCGAGCGGCCCCTGCCCCGCGGCACCACCGCGCACGCCCTCGAGCGCGCGGCGGCCGCCCCCGTGCTCGGGGTGATCCCGTGGGGCCAGTCCGGATTTAGCCACCGTACCGCCGGGCGATGATGAATCCGAAGACGAGATGGAGTCCGCCAAAGCCTGCCGCCATGAGCAGATTCCCCCAGAGCGCAGGCCCGAAGAGCGCCACGGCACCCAGGAGCATGAAGCAGGCGCCCATGACCGGGACAGCCCGGACCGAAAATGCTCCGCCGGTAACGACGCCGGTCCCGTACAGCAGCAGCCACATCCCCGGCAGCGCCTCGGTCGGCCCATTCCGTACCAGCACGATCGTCAGAAGCGCTCCCACCGCGAGCGGCGGCAGGAAGCTGAGCACGAATCGCCGGCCCGACCAGGAGAGCAGCGGGGTGCCCCCGCGGCGGGCCTTGGCCGCCATCGCCCAGCCGCCGATGAGCAAGGCCACAACGGCCGCGGTCACCCAGCAGGCGACCCAGGCGATGGCAGTTTCGGAGCGGGACCCGACCGCTGCGGCAACCAGCGCCACCAGACCCATCGTGACGCCGCCCCAGCCGGGCACGGCGGTGAATGGGGTGGCTCGCTCCATCGTGCGCCGGATAAACGACAGGTCGTCCATCGCACGCGCGTGGAGCGGCTGCGCCCTGGGACCGGGGACCCGCTGGGGAGAGGCCATGGAATCCAGTATAAGCGGAAGGCCACGATTACAGCAAGTACTTTGTAATATAAAGCATGCTCCTCACGCTGCCCTGTCGCGAGGACTAGCGCAATTCAGAGGTGCAATGGGGGCACCGAGTAGCGGCGACTGGCACGGCCATCCGGCAATAGGGGCACTCCTTGGTCGTCGGCGCAGGCGGCGCCTCCTGCGGCTGCAGGCGGTTCGCCGCGCGCACCAGGAGAAACACGGAGAAGGCGACGATCAGGAAAGTGATGACCGCGTTGACGAAGACGCCATAGTTCAGGGTGACCGCGCCCGCTGCCTGCGCTTCCGCAAGCGTGGTGTACGGAGGCGGTGACTTGGCCCCCGCCTTCAGCAGCATGAACAGGTCGGCGAAATCTACGTTGCCCAGGGCAAGCCCGATCGGCGGCATGATCACGTCGTCCACCAGCGATTTTACGATGGTGCCGAAGGCGCCCCCGATGATGATGCCGACGGCGAGGTCGATGACGTTGCCCCGCATCGCGAATGCTTTGAATTCCTTCAACATGAGGCGCGCTCGCTCGAAGAGGTGGGAGCCTGACCCGCGACTCGGATATATGACCGCCGCGCGTGGTGCGCTAGATGGGGCTGGGGTCCCTCCTCTCACCCAGCGGCAAGCGGAGGCTGGCCCGCGCCCCGCGCCCGCCCTCTCCCGACGCGAGCGTGAGCGCGCCGCCGTGCGCCTCGGCGATCTGCCGGCTGAGCACCAGGCCGATGCCCGAGCCGCTCGACTTGGTGGTGAAGAAGGGGACGAACAGGTTCCCGGGATCGGGGAGACCCGGGCCCTCGTCGCTGACGATCACCTCCAGCACGCCGCCTCGCGTGCTCCATCCCACCTCGACTGCGCCTCCGGTCTCCAACGCGGCATCCACCCCGTTGCGCACCAGGTTGATCAGCAGCTGGTCCAGCTGATCCCCGTCGGCTGAGACCGTGACGCCGGGGCCACCGGTCACCCTCACGTTCAGCCGGGTCTCCAGTGCCGCCACCCGGCGCACCCACGCGGCCACATCCACCGGGCCAAGCCTCGGCTGCGGCAATCGGGCGAGACCGGCATAGGCCCCCATGAATCTGGCGAGCGCCTCGGAGCGGCCTTCGATCACCTCGAGCCCCGAGCGCAGGTCGTGTTCCCAGTCGCCGGGACGCGAGGCCCGGCCCGCCAGGCTGCGCAGGCTCCCAGCGATGGATTTGATCGGCGCGAGCGAGTTGTTGATCTCGTGACCCAGCACCCGCACCAGCCGCTGCCACGCCAGGCGCTCCTCGGCGCGGAGCACACGGCTCAGGTCGGAGATGACGAGAAGCTGGTGCGGAAGGCCATCCTGCCTGAACGTCCCGCTCCGCACTTCCCAGCGTCCGGCGCCGCCCGGAAAAGTCGCGTCAAAGGTGCGTGGGCTCTCGCCGCTGAGCCAGTCGCTGAGGCCGAGCGTCTCCGAGGGCCGGCCGAGCAGGCGCTCCGCCGGTTGGCCCAGCAGTCGTTCGCCACCACGGTTCACCAGCCGGAGCCGCCGATCGCCGTCAAAGGCGAACACTGCGGCGTCGATCTCCTCGATCACCCGGCGAAGCAGCGCCGTCGCCTCCAGCTCGCGGGTTCGCTGGCGGCGGAGGGTCTCACTGAGCGCGTTCACCTCCAGCAGCGCGAGACCGAGCGCGTCGTCGGGGCTGGCGCCGCGGGCGCGGATGGAGTAGTCGCCTTCGCGCAGCGCGGCCAGGAGGTTGGAGATGGTCTGGAGCGGTCGGGCGATCCGCTCGCGGAGGAGAAACGCCCCGATCAGCCAGGCGCCGACGGCGATGAGGGTGAAGGTCAGCTGGGTGCGGAGGGGGTAGTCGCCGGTCCAGAGCAGCCAGCCGGCCACGGCGATCGCCGGAGCGCCAAAGGCGAGGGCGCCGGTGAAGACCTGGCTTTCGTGACTGCGGGGTCGCCGCCTAGAGGCCATACTGCTGGAGCCGGCGGTAGAGCGCGCTGCGGCTCAACCCCAGCGCCTTCGCCGCGTGGCTCACGTTTCCTCCGTGTCGCTCCAGGGCCTTGCGGATGAGCAGGCGCTCGACCTCCTCGAGCGGCAGATCCTCGAGCCGCGGCGTCGCTCCGGGCACGGCGCGGAGGCCGAGATCCGCCGCGCGGATGGCGCCCCCCTGTGCCATCAGTACCGCGCGCTCCAACGTGTGGTCCAGCTCACGCACATTGCCGGGCCACGAGTGGGTCTCGAGCGCCTCGACCGCCTCGGGCTCGAAGCCGACCAGCGGCTTGCGGTAGCGCGCGGCGTAGCGCCGGAGGAAATGCTCGGCTAGGGCCCGGATGTCCTCCCGCCGTTCGCGCAGCGGCGGCAGGCCGATCTCGATGGTATTGAGCCGGAACAGCAGGTCCTCGCGGAACCGCCCGGCGGCTACCTCGGCCGGAAGATCCGAGTTGGTGGCCGACAGAAAGCGCACGTCGATCCGGCGGGAGCGCGAAGCACCCACCCGCTCCACCTCGCCGGTCTCCAGCACCCGGAGCAGCTTCGCCTGCTGGCGCAGGCCCAGCGTTCCGATCTCGTCCAGCAGGAGGGTGCCTCCCTCGGCGAGCTCGAACCGACCGATGCGGTCGGTGCGCGCATCGGTGAACGCGCCCTTCACGTGGCCGAACATCTCGCTTTCGAACAGGCCTTCCGACAGCCCACCGAGGTTCACCGCCACGAGCGGTCGCGCAGCGCGCGGTGAGGCGGCGTGAAGCCACTGGGCCACGACCTCCTTGCCGGTGCCGTGCTCGCCGCTGATGAGCACGTTCGCATCCGAGGCGGCCACACGGTCCATCAGCTGGAGCACCGGGCGCATGACGGCGGACTGCGCGATCAGCTCGGGCGCCCCGTCGCGACGGAGCAGCCGGTTCTCCGTCTCCAGCCGCTGCGTGTTCCGAAGCGCCCGGCCCAACTCCACCTGCGTGCGCAGCGTGGCGAGCAGGCGGTTATTGTCCCACGGCTTCTCGATGAAATCGCGGGCACCCCGCCGCATCGCCTCGACCGCCTTCTCGACGCTGCCCCAGGCCGTCATCACCACGGTGGGCAGCGTGGTATCGAGGGCCTGCAGCTGGGAGACCAGCTCCAAGCCCTCGCGGCCAGTGGTCGTGTCGCGGGCGTAGTTCAGATCCAGGAGGACGGCGTCGAAATCGGACGCCTGCACCGCGGAGAGCACCGCGGCGGGCGAGGCCGCCGTCTCGATGGCGTAGCCCTCGCCCTTGAGCAGCAGCCGGAGGGCCTCACGGACGTGCGGCTGGTCGTCCGCGACGAGGACGTGGGCGGTGGGAGACACGGGTTGGGTCGGCACTGGTGAGGAGAATCTAGCGTGGAATTTGTCACCCTGAACGAAGTGAAGGGGACCATATCGGGCATGGCCCCCTTCGCTGCGTTCAGGGTGAGAGGGCTCCTTGCCGCTCTGTCTCCTGCACTACCCACCCGTCATGCAGCTGGATCGTGCGATGCCCGTAGCTCGCGTTCCGCTCCGAGTGGGTCACCTGCACGATCGTCGTGCCCTGGCGGTTGAGCCGGGTGAACAGCTCCATGATCTCCTCGCCCTGCGCGCTGTGCAGGTTGCCGGTGGGCTCGTCGGCCAGCAGGAGCTTGGGGCTGGCGATCACCGCCCGGGCCACCCCGACCAGCTGCTGCTGCCCTCCCGAGAGCTGGCTGGGATACAGGTCCTTCTTGCCCACCATTTGGAAGCGATCCAGCGACTCCGCCACGATCGCCGCCCGTTCCTTCGGCTTGATGTCCCGGTACGAGAGCGGGATCTCCAGGTTCTCGTAGACCGTGAGATCGTCGATCAGGTGGTATTTCTGGAACACGAAACCGATGGACTTCTTGTTCAGCTCGACCCGCTTCTTCGCGGGCAGCTCGTGCACCGGTTGGTCGAGGAACCAGTATTCCCCGGTCCAGGCGTTGTCGAGCATGCCGATGATGCTGAGGAGCGTGGATTTCCCCGCCCCCGAAGGGCCCATGATCGTGACGAACTCCCCCTCGCG
>DATLHD010000256.1:0-8795 GCA_035540075.1 Gemmatimonadales bacterium | reverse complement strand
GGGGTTCCACCCCATCGCCGGGGGCCCAAGTCGGGTGACCTGGGCCCCCGCGACATTGGTCAGCTACCTGTGACGCTGTAGCCTTTCTTGGAGAGACAGGAAGTCAGCTTGGTGGTGGCGTCCTTCCTCACTTTCTCTGTGGCTTCCGCGTTGGCCTTGTCGGCCTCCTTCTCGCTCCTGTTCTTCTTGATGGCTCCCCCGCCGGCACCGACCCCGGCGCCGATCGCTGCTCCCTTGCCGGCGTCCCCCGTGATCGCCCCGATTAGAAGGCCTCCGGCGGCACCCTTGACCGCTCCCTTCCCGGCACCGCCCTCTTTCTTGGCCTCCTTGATCTCCGGCGTGTCGAGCGAGTTGACGGTTTCCTCGGCGCAGGCTTCCTCATCGGCCTTCTGCTGCGCTGCGGTTTGGTCCTTCGCGGGCGCCACCGTGAGGCCGAGCTCCTTGATGGCCTCCTGTACCGATCCCTGGGCGCGCGCTTCCGTTGGATAGGCGAATAACAGCACACCGAGCGCCGCGGCGGTGGCAAGCGTTTCTCGTGTCATTTGCACTCTCCCTGCTGGGTCCAGACATGACCTCGTAGCGGTAGGGCCCACGATAGACGGATGTACCAGCGGCTACCATTGACCGATAGTATCATGCCACGAGGAGTCGGTTCAGGGCCTCACGAAGACTGGCGCTAGGCCGGGGTGATCACGACGTCGCGCTGCAGCAGCTTGGCCATCACGTCCGCTTTCCGAGAAGCCCCCCAGCACTCCAATCCCAAGTCGGTACCCTTCGTCGCGGGGGCAGCGGTGAGCGTCAGCGCCTTGGCGTCCAGGCGCGAGGTGACCTTCTCCACCGCCGCCGAGTGCCCCCGGTCGAGTCCGTCCGCAACCCGGAGAATGGCGCTGAGCCGACGCACGATCTCCTGATCGCCGGCCGGAAGCACCGCGAACTCGGGGTGCCGCTTCCTGGGACCGGTGCGACGGTGATAGCGGCTTACCAGCGCGACCAGCTGCCGGTCCCGCGGCGAAAGCCCCAGCCGCTCGGCGTGGGTGATCAGGCTGTAGCTGTGCTTGTGGTGCTTGGGGTAGCTCACCAGCTGGCCCACGT
Source organism: Gemmatimonadales bacterium (assembly GCA_035540075.1). Lineage (GTDB taxonomy): Bacteria > Gemmatimonadota > Gemmatimonadetes > Gemmatimonadales > GWC2-71-9 > CAVVWJ01. The sequence continues at coordinate 7,703 of DATLHD010000256.1, read as the reverse complement.
CGTGGAGCAGGCCCGCCGCCTCCAGCAGGAACTGCTCCTCCGGGCCGCAGCCAAGGGTCTGACCGAGCTGCTCGAAGAGCTGGAGCGCGAGCTTGCGGACATGCTCCACATGTCGCCGGTCCGACTGGCAGCGCTCTACGAACTCCCGGAAGAGCCGGAGCGGATCCCGCACCACCGGCTCCTCCGCGCCCGCCATCTCCAGCAGCAGGCCCTCCCGCAGCCCGAAGGCGCTCACGGTGAGGCTCCGGGTCCGGACCCAGTCCAGCAGCTCGGCCGTCACCGCGAGACCAGCGAGAATGATGTCCGCGCGCTCGGGGTTGAGACCCGGCACCTGGCGCCGCTCCTCCGGCGTGCGGCTGGCGAGCCAGTCGAGCAACCGCTCCACTTCCGCCGTGTCCACCGTGACCCCGTGGATCGACTCGCCCGGTGACATACCGCGGCGGGCCCGGCTGACGCGGCCGAGGGTGGTGAACGTGCCGCCCGAGCCGATCACCGCGGCCGCCGCCCACTCGCGGCTGGAGAGTCCGCGCTTCAGTTGCTTCCGGATGTATTTGCGGAGCGCCGAGATCTCGCGCTGGATGGGGCGCCGGCCAGTCAGGTAGAGCTCGGTCAGCCACACGGCGCCGAGGGGAAGCGAAAGGGTGAGCTCCACCAGCCCGTCCACCGCGCCGATCAACTCCAGGCTCCCACCGCCGATATCGGCCACGATGGTGCGCTCGCCGGCGAGCGGGAAGTGGTGCGCGACCGACCGATAGGAGAGGGCGGCCTCGGTCTCGGGGTCGATGATGCGGAGCGGGATGTCCAGCTCCTGCCGCACCCGGCGGACGAACCAGGGACCGTTCTCCGCCTCCCGCACCGCGGCGGTGGCGACCGCGGCGATCCGCCGCACCCCGCGCCGCTGGCAGACCTCGCGCATCCGGCCGAGGGTCTGGATCGCGCGGTCCATCGCGGCGTCGTTGAGACAACCGGTTCGGGCCAGGCCCGCCGCCAGGCGCGGCTGGTCCTTGAGCTCGTCGACGATGCTGAGCCCGGAGGCGGGGTCGTACTCCGCGACGAGCAGCCGAACCGAGTTGGATCCGACGTCGATCGCGGCGATGCGCTCGCGCTCGGCGCCGTTGCCGTCCGTCATACCGTGACTTTGGCTTCGCCCCGGTCCTCGGCGTGATGCTTGATCGATTTGCCCTCCACCAGGAAGACGACGTCCTCGCCGATGTTGGTGGCGAGATCCGCCACCCGCTCCAGGTTACGGCTGACGAGGAAGAGCTCCATGCCCGCGCCGATCATGTGCGGGTCCTCCATCATGTGCGTCAGCAGAATACGGAACACGGATCGGTGGAGTTGGTCAACCTTGTCGTCGCGGAGGCAGACCTCGCGCCCGCCCGCGGCGTCGCCCCGGATGAAGGCCTCCAGCGCGTCCGACAGCATGTCGCGGGCGAGCCGGGCCATCTCCACGATCTCGGGCTCCGGCGCGATCGGGCGGCTCTGGGTCAGCCGCTCCGCCGACTGGGCGATGTTGACCGCGTGGTCACCCACCCGCTCGAGGTCGTTGGCGATCTTGAGCGCGGAGGTGAGCATCCGGAGGTCGCGGGCCATCGGCTGCTGGAGGGCGAGGAGGTTGATGCACTGCTCCTCGATCTCCACCTCCATGCTGTCGATGACGCGGTCGCCCTTGATGACCCGCTGAGCCTTCTCGATGTCGCGCTCCAGCAGGGCCTCCACCGCGAGGCTCAGCGCCGCCTCCGCCTCACCGGACATGGTGAGGAGGCGGACCTTGACGTGGCTGAGCTCGTCGTGGAAATGCCGGTGAGCGTCGACGCTCATCCGAACCTCCCGGTGATGTAGGCCTCGGTCCGCTCGTGGGCCGGGCTGGTGAAGATCCGCTCGGTCTCTCCGAACTCGACCAGTACACCGCGGTCGAAGAAGCCGGTGTAATCCGACACCCGGGCGGCCTGCTGCATGTTGTGGGTGACGATCACGATGGTGTAGTCCCGTTTGAGCTCGAAGATCAATTCCTCGACCCGCTGAGTCGCGACCGGGTCCAGGGCGGAGCAGGGCTCGTCCATGAGCAGCAGCTCCGGCTGGTTGCCCAGCGCCCGCGCGATGCAGAGGCGCTGCTGCTGGCCGCCGGACAGTCCGGTCGCGGGCTCCTCCAGCCGGTCCTTCACCTCGTCCCACAGCGCCGCCTGCCGGAGGCAACGCTCCACCAGGTCGGGAATGTCGCGCCGGGGCACCAGGCGGTTGAGGGTCGGCCCATAGGCGACGTTGTCGAACACCGACTTGGGGAACGGGTTCGGCCGCTGGAACACCATGCCCACCCGCTGGCGGAGCGCGACGAGGTCGGTGCCGGGCGCGTAGACCGAGCGCCCCTCCACCAGGATGTCGCCCTGGTGCCGGATCCCGGTGATCAGGTCGTTGAGCCGATTGATGGAGCGCAGGAAGGTGGACTTCCCGCAGCCGGACGGCCCGATGATGGCGGTGACCGCCTTGCGCTCGATCCCGAACACGAGCTCCTGGAGGACGTGTCGCTCGCCGTACCAGAAGGAAAAGCCGCGCACGTCCACCGCGGGCGCACCGCGCTCCGCGCCGGGCGTCGGCGGCTGCCGGGGTGCCAGCGTCGCTTTGGGCGTGGTCACGTAGGAGGTCCTCGGCTTGACGGTCGCGCTCATCCGAACCTTCCGGTAATGTAGGCCTCGGTCTGCTCGTTGCGCGGCGCGGTGAAGATCTGCCGGGTGGGGCCGGTCTCGACCATGGTGCCCAGGTAGAAGAACGTGGTGGTGTCGGACACCCGTGCCGCCTGCTGCATGTTGTGGGTGACGATGATGATGGTGAACGTCTTCTTGAGCTCGAAGAGCAGCTCCTCGATCCGCTGGGTGCCCTGGGGGTCCAGCGACGCGGTCGGCTCGTCGAGCAGGACGACGTCGGGCGAGGGTGCCACGGTGCGGGCGATGCAGAGCCGCTGCTGCTGGCCGCCAGAGAGCGCCATCGCGCTGGCGCGGAGCCGGTCCTTGACCTCGTCCCAGAGCGCCGCCTGCTGCAGCGAGCGCTCGACGGTGGCGTCCAGCTCCGCCCTCGGCAGCGGCCGGTGCACCCGGAGCCCGGCGGCCACGTTGTCGTAGATGGACATCGTAGGGAACGGCGTCGGGCGCTGGAAGACCATCCCGATCCGCCGGCGCAGCTGCATCGCGTTCACCTTCGGCGCGTAGATATCCTCACCCTCGAGCAGCACCCGGCCCGTGATCCAGCCACCCTCCACCAGCTCGTGCATTCGGTTGAGGGTGCGCAGGAAGGTGGACTTGCCGCATCCCGACGGGCCGATGAGGGCGTGGACCCGGTTCGACGGAAAGCGGAGCGACACGCCCTTCACCGCCGTGAACTTGCCGTACATCGCGGTGAGCTTGTCGGTCTCGATACGGACCGCCGTCTCGGGCGAAGCTGCAGCCGCCTTGGGCGGCGCGATCCGCAGGGCGGCATCAGCCATTGAGCGAGAACCTCCGGCGGATGGCGAGCCGCGCGCCGACGCTCAGCACGAAGACCACTAGGATGAGCACCAGGGCCGCGGCCCAGGCGTAGCGATGCCACTCCTCGTAGGGGCCGGTCGCGTAGGTGAAGACCGTGAGCGGCAGGGCCGCCATGGGCTGGTTGAGGTCCAGGCTCATGTACTGGCTGCCGAGCGCGGTGAAGAGGAGCGGCGCCGTTTCCCCGGCGATGCGGGCCACCGCCAGCAGGCTGCCGGTGACGATGCCGGGCATGGTGGTGCGCACGACGATGGCGAGGCTGGTCCGCCAGCGCGGGTATCCGAGCGCCAGGGCCGCTTCGCGCAGCGAATTGGGCACCAGCTTGATCATCTCCTCCGTCGTGCGCAGCACCATCGGAATCATGAGCATCGCCAGGGCGGCGCTGCCGGCCACGGCGGAGAAGTGCTTCTGCGTCGCCACGATCCAGGCCCAGGCGAAGACACCGACCACGATCGAAGGGGTGCCGTTGAGTACGTCGGCCACGAAGCGGGTGGTCCAGGTGAGCCGGCTGCCCGGGTACTCGGCGCAGTAGATGCCTGCGGCGATGCCCACCGGCAGGCCGATCAGGCTCGCGGTGCCCACGATCAGGAGCGTGCCCACGATCGCGTGTGCCACCCCGCCGCCCATCTCGCCGGCCGGGGCCGGCATCTTGGTGAAGAACGCCACCGAGAGGCTGCCCGCGCCCTGGATCACCAGGTCGAACAGGATGAAGAAGAGCGGCAGCAGGGCGACCACGACGGCCAGGATCATGAGGCCGACCATCACGTTGCTCACCAGCCGGCGCAGCGTCCGGCGGTTCACAGCGCCTTGCTCCCGGCGCCGGAGCCGCGGGCCACCCGCCAGATGAGCAGGCGCGCGCACGCATTCACCAGCACGGTCACGACGAAGAGGAGGAACGCCACGTAGGCCAGCGCCGAGAGGTGCATGTCGCCCACCGCTTCGGAGAACTCGTTCGCGATGGCGGCGGCCATGGTGTAACCGGGTGCGAAGAGCGAGGCCGCGATCTCGTGGCGATTCCCGATCAGCATGGTGACGGCCATCGTTTCCCCCAGCGCCCTGCCGAGGCCGAGGATGACGGCGCCGATGATGCCCGAGCGCGCGTAAGGCACCACGGCCGTGATCACGGCCTCCCATCGCGTCGCACCGAGGGCCAGGGCCGCCTCACGCTGGGTATCCGGCACCGCCATCAGCACCTCGCGAGATACCGACATGATGTATGGCATCACCATGATGGCGAGGATGATCCCGGCCGAGAGCATGGAGGGGCCATAGATCGGACCCTGGAAGAGCGGGAGAAAACCCAGTGTGTCGCGCAGGAAGGGGAAGACGCTCGTGCGCAGAAGGGGAATGAGGACGAAGATGCCCCACAGTCCGTAGACCACGCTGGGAATCGCGGCCAGCAGCCCGATCAGAAAGGCGACCGGCTGTCGGATCGCCTTCGGCGCGAACTCGGTCAGGTAGATGGCCACGCCCAGCGAGAGCGGGACGGCGATCACGAGCGCGAGCAGCGAGGAGGCCAAGGTGCCGAAGATCAGCGGAAAGGCCCCAAATTCCTCGGCGACCGGATCCCACCTGCTGGTAGTGACGAAGTCGAAGCCGAAGCGATCGATCGCGAGCCGCGATCCTCCCCAGAGCTCGTACACCAGAAAACCGAGCAGCACCGGGATGGCGGCCGCGGCGAGGGTGAGGAGCCAGCGGAAAACCAGATCCCCGTAACTCGCCAGCTCGAGCGGCGGTGGCTCGTGCCGCTCGGGCTCCGGCGCGGTCGCGACAGGCTCCTGTGCCAGCGTGGTCGTCATGGGGTGATGTTACCCAGGGCACTCGCGGGGATCGTCACGGAATTGTAACGGACGCGTCACGACGATCTGGTGACCGCAACTGTCATCCCGAGCGAAGCGAGGGATCTACCCAATGGGGCTAGATCCCTCGCTTCGCCTCGGGATGACAGAGGGGCAGCTACTTGGCGGCGAGCCGTTGCTGCACCAGCTCGATGACTGGCACGGGAAGGGGCGCGTAGTGCAGGTCCGCGGCCATACGCTGCGCCTCGGGCTGCAGCATCCAGCCGATGAACTTCCTCAGCTCTTCCCCCTTGGCGGGATCGCGCGGCTGGGGCTGGACCAGCAGCCAGGTGAACGAGGAGATCGGATAAGCGTCCGCCGGCTTGGCATTGGTGATCGACATCCTGAAGTCGGTATCCTCCGGAAGCCTCTCGGCGGCCGCAGCGCTCACGCTCTTGAGCGAGGGCCGGATGAACTCCCCGGCCGCGTTCTTCACGTCCCCGTAGGGCAGATCGTTGGAGATCGCGTAGATCAGCTCGACATAGCCGATCGCGCCATCGGACTGCTTCACCTGCTGGGTGACACCTTCGTTCCCCTTCCCACCGAGCCCGATCGGCCACTGGACAGAGGTGGCACTCCCCACCTTCTGCTTCCAGTTGGGCGAGACCTTGGCCAGATAGTCGGTGAAGATGAAAGAGGTGCCGGAACCGTCGGAGCGGTGCACAACGATGATGTCCTTGGCCGGAAGCTTCACGCCGGGGTTGAGCGCCGCGAGCCGGGTGTCGTTCCACTTGGTGATGCGTCCGAGGAAGACGTCTGCCAGCGTGGCGCCGTCGAAGCGGAGCGGTGCGCCCGAGACTTCCGGCAGATTGTAGGTGACGACCACCGCGCCGAGCACCGTGGGCACGTGGAGCACGTTGCCGTTCACGGCCTTGATCTGCTCGTCGTTCATCGGCCCGTCGGTAGCGCCGAAATCCACCGTGCCCTCGGTGAACTGGCGGATGCCGCCGCCCGACCCGATGGACTGATAATTGATGCGCACGCCGGTCTGCTTCGCGTAGGCATCAAACCACTTGGTGTAGATGGGATTGGGGAACGTGGCTCCGGCCCCGGTGAGGGCCGCGCCGCCCGCCGACTCCGAGGCGCCGGCGGCACCGGTCGTATCCGCGCGACTGGATGGCCGGTCGCCTCCGCCGCAGGCGGAGGCCACTAGTCCCAGCGTCATGCATGCGAGCAGTCGAGTGGACACGAGAGTTCCTCAGTTGGAGGCGATGGCCTTGCCGCCGGCCTTCAAGGTTGGAAGGCGGGCCTGCACCAGGGCGACCACGTCCTTCGGCAGCGGGGCGTAGTGCAGCTCCCTCGCCATGGCCTGGGCGTCGGGACTGATCATCCAGGTCACGAAATCCTTGATCTGCTTCGCCTTGGCCACGTCCTTGCCGTCCTTGTGCACCAGGAGCCAGGTGAAGGAGGCGATGGGATACGCGTCTGCGCCGGGGGCGTTGGTGATCGAAACCCGAAAATCGGTATCGGACTTCAGCTTCGTTCCCGCGGCGGCGGCGGTCACACTCTCGAGCGACGGGGTCACGAACGCCCCGCTCGAATTCTTGATGTCGGCGAAGGGCAGGTCGTTCGAGAGGGCGTAGATCAGCTCCACGTACCCGATCGCTCCCTCCACCTGCTTGACCTGCTGGGTGACGCCCTCGTTGCCCTTCCCGCCGAGTCCGACGGGCCAGTTCACCGAGGTCGCAAAGCCGACTTTGTCGCGCCACTCGCGCGAGAACTTGTTGAGGAAGTCGGTGAAGACATACGTCGTGCCGGAGCCGTCGGACCGGTGCACCACGATGACGTCGAGGTCGGGCAGCTTCACACCCGGGTTCAGCGCCGCGATCCGCTTGTCGCTCCACTTGGTGACCCGGCCCATGAAGATGTCGACGAGGAGGTCCCCGTCGAACTTGAGCTTGGCCCCGCCGAGGGACGGCGCGTTGTAGGTCACCACCACCGCGCCGAGCACGGTCGGCACATGGAGCACGTTGCCGCTCACCGCCTGGATCTGCGAGTCATTCATCGGGCCGTCGGTCGCGCCGAAGTCCACCGTGCCCTCGGTGAACTGGCGGATGCCGCCGCCGGAGCCGATCGACTGGTAATTGATCTGCACGCCGGTCTGCTTGCTGTAGGCATCGAACCACTTGGTGTAGATCGGATTCGGGAACGTAGCCCCCGCGCCGGTGAGCGACTGTCCGGCCGCCGGCGCCGCCCCGGTCAGGGCAGCGAGGGCGATCGTGATGAGCTGACTTCGCATGTCGTATTCCTCGCCCGTAGGATTTAGAAGTTCACCGTCAGGGCGCTGCGCACGCCGCTGATGCTCGGCACGTCACCCTGGAAGCTCTGACGCTCGTAGGCGACCCGGAAC
>DATLHD010000255.1:0-2733 GCA_035540075.1 Gemmatimonadales bacterium | reverse complement strand
CGGATGGGGCGGGACGGCACGCTCTTCGAGATCGCGCAGTGGTACCCCCGGCTCGCGGTGTACGACGACGTCCGCGGCTGGAATCACGACCCGTACATCGGCGCGGGCGAGTTCTACCTGGAGTACGGCGGCTTCGACGTGGCGCTCACCGTCCCGGCCGACTACGTCGTGGCGGCGACCGGCGTGCTCCGCAATCCCGAGGTCACCCTCACCGCCGCCCAGCGGAGTCGCCTGGCGCGCGCCGCGGGCTCCGCCGAGCCGGTCGCGATCATCACCGCCCATGAGGCCGGCGATCCGGCCAAGACCCGCCCGGTCCGCTCCGGAACGGTCACCTGGCGCTTCGCCGCCGACAGCGTGCGCGACTTCGCCTTCGCGGCCGCGCCGAATTTCCGCTGGGACGCGAGCGGGTCCGACGGGATCCTGGTCCACACCTACTACCGCCCGTCGGCCCCCGAGTGGGAAGAGGCCAACCGGATGGTACGGGAGGGGCTCCGCTACTACAGCGAGCACTGGCTCCGCTATCCCTACCCGCACATCAGCAGCATCGAGGGACCGATCGAAGGGATGGAGTACCCGATGATCACCTTCGATCCCCGCGCTCCCAGCCGGGAGGAGCGGCAATGGGTCCTGGCCCACGAGCTCGGGCATCAGTGGGTGCCCATGGTGGTCGGCTCGAACGAGCGGCTTTACCCCTGGATGGACGAAGGGTTCAACACCTACATCGATCTCGCCAACGCCGCGGCCTACTTCAAGGGCACGCCCTACGGCGACAGCATCGAGGTCCATCCGCTGCATCTGTATCGGGACCACGCGATCCCCGGGACCGAGCAGCCGCTGATCAACCGCCCGGTGGAGCAGCACGACCTCTTCTGGACCGGCTACCAGAAGCCGGCGCTGATGATGCGTACCCTGCGGGAGGAGGTGCTCGGGCCCGAACGATTCGACCGCGCGTTCCGCGACTATCTGCGGACCTGGGCGTTTCGGCATCCCACCCCGGCCGACTTCTTCCGGCTGATGCGCGACGCGTCGGGGATGGATCTCGACTGGTTCTGGCGGGACTGGATCTACACCACGGCGCGGCTGGATCAGGCGGCGGACTCGATCGTGGACTCGGAGGGGCGGCAGAAGGTCTGGCTCTCCAACCGCGGCAGCATGACGCTTCCGGTCGAGCTGGAGCTCACCTTCGACGACGGCACCAGCGAGCGCGTACGGCTACCGGTCGAGATGTGGAATCTGGGTCCGCGCTTCGGCTACCGGGTCAGGAGCGAGCGCCGGGTGGTGCGGGTGGAGGTGGACCCGCGCCAGGCTCTGCCCGACATCGACCGCCGGAACAACCGGCGCGCGCGATGATCAGGCCCCGGCCCGCCGCACCAGCAGCAGGTCGGCGACGTTGTCGCGGGTGAGGAGGCCGACCAGCCGGCCGTCGCCGTCCACCACCGGCAGGGCGGGGAGCCCGCTGCCCCGGAGCCGCTCGAGCGCCTCGGCGAACGGCAACGTAGGTGGAACGAAGGGGACGTCCGGTGTCATCGCCTCCGCCACGGTGGCGCCGGCGCCGCGCTGACTCAGGCCGCGGACCAGGTTGTCGCGGGTGAGGAGCCCCTCGGCCCGCCCCAGGTTGTCGACCACCGGGAACTCCCGCTGCTCGCCGGCCAGGAGCAGCTCCACCGCCCGGGCCAGCGTGGCATGGACCGGGATAGTGTGAAACTCGCGCACCATCATGTCGGCCACGTGAAGCCCGTGGCCCGCCAGCCGCGTCTCCACCGCCGCCGCCTCGCTGCCCGCCCCCAGGAAGACGAACAGCGCGATCAGCAGCAGGACCGGGTTGCCGTTCTTGGACAGGAGCACCGCCAGCCCGCCGGCGACCGCCAGCATCTGACCGAGCGTGGCGGCGGTGCGAGTGGCGCGAGCCAGCCCCATCCGGGTGGCGAGCAGGGCGCGAAGCACCCGTCCGCCGTCCATGGGGAAGGCCGGGATCAGGTTGAAGAGGAGGAGCAGGACGTTGGTCCGGAACAGTGCGGCGACGAACGGCGTAGCGGGACTCAGGTTGTCGATGTCCGCGGTACCGCCGCTCAGCCGAAGGACCAGATACAGCACGGCGGCGATGGCGAGCGTGACCGCCGGGCCGGCCAAGGCGATCAACAGCTCCTGCTTGGGCTCGTCGGGGATCCGCTCCAGCCGCGCAACGCCGCCGATCGGCAGGATGAGCACGTCGGGCGTCCGCACGCCGAAGCGGCGGGCCATGGTGATGTGGCCGAACTCGTGGAGCAGTACGCAGACGAACAGCGCGATCAGCATCGCCACTGCGCCGATCGCGCCGGACATTCCGCCCGCCTCGTAGCCTCCGGCCGCCCAGTACGCGAGCAGCAGGAAGAAGGTCAGGTGGAGCTTGATCTCGGTCTCGCCGACCCGACCGAGGGTGTAAGTCCAGCGCATCCGCATCACCTCCGGTGCGAGGGGCGATCCTTCGCCCCTCGCAACGGAGGCGACGCGGATGCGCTGGACCTACACCCTCGGTCGGATCGGTGAGACCGAGATCAAGCTCCACCTGACCTTCTTCCTGCTGCTCGCGTACTGGGCGGCCGGAGGCTACGAGGCCGGCGGAATGTCCGGCGCGATCGGCGCGGTGGCGATGCTGATCGCGCTGTTCGTCTGCGTGCTGCTGCACGAGTTCGGTCACATCACCATGGCCCGCCGGTTCGGGGTGCGGACCCCGGACGTGCTCATCCTGCCGAT
>DATLHD010000254.1:0-5694 GCA_035540075.1 Gemmatimonadales bacterium | reverse complement strand
CTCCACATGTGGACTCAGATGGTCGTCAAGACCCGGCTCGCGCTGGCGCCGCCGGAGAATCACTCGTGGCAAGTCGCCCTCTACCTGACGCCGCGCGGCCTCACCACGTCCCCCATGCCTCAAGGCAGCCGCACCTTTGCGGCTGATTTCGATTTTCTCGACCATCGGCTCTATCTCCGCGCCAGCGACGGCGCCACCCGCACCTTGCCGCTCGCGCCCCGCACCGTGGCCGACTTCTACGCTGAGTACCTCGAAGCCCTGCGGTCGCTGGATATCCGAGTCCGGCTGCGGCCGGTTCCCGTCGAGATCGAGGTCGCGATTCCGTTCACGGAGGACCGGCAGCACGCCGCCTACGACGCCGAGGCCGCGAACCGCTGGTGGAGACTGCTCGTCCAGGCCGACCGGGTGCTGAAGCGTTTCCGCGGCCGGTTCCTCGGCAAGGCGAGCCCGGTCCACTTCTTCTGGGGCGCGTTCGACCTGGCGGCGACGCGGTTCAGCGGCCGCCGCGCCCCGCCGCATCCGGGGGGCGCGCCCAACTGTCCTGACTACGTGATGATCGAGGCCTACTCCCACGAGTGCGCCAGCTGTGGCTTCTGGCCCGGCGGCGGACCGATGGCGGAGCCGGCCTTCTACGCCTATGCCTACCCCGAGCCGGCCGGATTCGCGGATCGCCCCGTGCGTCCGCAAGGAGCGCGCTACCACACGGACCTTCGGGAGTTCGTCCTGCCCTACGACGTGGTGCGCACCGCCGCCGATCCCGACGCGGCGCTGCTCGACTTCTGCCAATCCACGTACGAGAACGCCGCCGATCTCGGCCGCTGGGACCGCGCCGCCCTAGAGCCGTCATGAAGAGCGAACGCCAGAGGATGACCGCGGGAGAGATGTACGACCCAATGGATCCGGAGCTGGCCGCGGGGCGGGGCCTAGCGCGCGAGCTCTGCCTCGCGCTCAACGCCACGCGGCCGACGGAGCAGGACGAGCGGCGAGGTATCCTGCGCAGGCTCCTCGGCTCGGGCGCCGACTCGGTGGTGCTGGAGCCCCCCTTCTTCTGCGACTACGGATTCAACGTCGAGCTGGGCGAGCGGGTGTTCTTCAACTTCAACTGCGTGATTCTCGATGTCTGCCCGGTACGCATCGGGAGCTTCACGCTCTTCGGTCCCGGCGTGCAGATCCTTACCCCGATGCACCCTCTCGATGCGGTACAGCGCCGAGGCAAGGAGTTCGGCAAGCCAATCGAGATCGGCTCCGATGTGTGGGTTGGCGGCGGGGCGCTCATTCTGCCTGGAGTGCGGATCGGCTCGAGGGCCGTGATCGGGGCGGGAAGCGTGGTGACGCGGGATCTTCCAGAGGGTGTCCTCGCGGCGGGTAACCCGTGTCGGGTGATCCGCGAGATCACCGAGTAGCGTCGCGCCAGGGCTTTCCCGCGAAACGATAGACATAGGACAGCATGGCATGCGCGGGAGCGCGTCCGGCCAGGGCGGGGTGCTCCTGCTCCAGCGTTCCGTGCCCGACGTATGACGCCGTCGTGCGTGCAATCCTCGTCGTAGCCCCGGATTCTCGCGGGCTCGACGGGATCGATGCCGGCATCGTATAGTATGATGAACACCTAGATCAACCGGAGGGATACGATGAGCAGGAAGATCCTCATGCTGGCGGGGGATTTCGTGGAGGATTACGAGATCATGGTCCCGTTTCAGGCACTTCAGATGGTCGGGCACACCGTGCACGCGGTCTGTCCCGGCAAGAAGCAGGGCCAGCAGGTCCGCACGGCGGTTCACGACTTCGAGGGCGACCAGACCTACACCGAGAAGCGGGGCCACAACTTCACCCTGAACGCCACCTTCGACGAGGTCCGGGAGGAGGACTACGACGCCCTCGTGATCCCCGGGGGCCGCGCCCCGGAGTACATCCGGCTCGACGAGCGGGTGCTGGACATCGTCCGCCACTTCGACGGGGCCGGCAAGCCGGTCGCGGCGGTCTGCCATGGGGTCCAACTCCTGACGGCCGCCGGTGTAGTGAAAGGGAAGGAAGTCACCGGCTACCCCGCCTGCGCGCCCGAGGTGAGGCAGGCCGGTGGCCGCTGGACCGACGTCCCCCTGGACCAGGCGCTGGTGGATGGCAGCCTGGTCACCGCCCCGGCCTGGCCGGCTCATCCCGCGTGGCTGGCGAAGTTCCTGGAGGTCCTCGGCACCCGGGTCGAGCACGGGGTCGCAGCGACGGTGTGAAGCGAGAAGCCCTACGGATACGCGAGGGCGTGCCCGCGGGCGAGGTGCTCGGCCCACTCTGCGCAGCGTTCGGCCATTACCCCGTCATGCGTCACGTCCTGGGCACCGAGCGCGACTTCGAGGCGCGCCTCCGCACGCTCGTCGGCTTCTTCCTCGTCGCGCGCACGCTCCGCAACGACCCCTTCCTGGCCACCTACGACGGGGACCGGATCAGCGGCGTCGCCGTCTGTACCCTGCCTGGACTGGCGGGCCCGCCCGACCTCGAGGAGGCCCGCGCCTGGACCTGGGCGCAGCTGGGCAATGACGCGCGGGAGCGGTACGAGCAGTGGGTGCACATCTGGGGTCCGATCAACGTCGCCGAGCCCAACATCCACGTGAACATGCTCGGCGTGCCGCCGCAGTACCAAGGACGTGGGCTCGGCAGCCTGTTGCTCGAGCGGGTGCACGCGATGTCGCGGGAGCATCCCGAGTCGCGCGGCGTGAGTCTCACGACCGAGAGCGCCGCCAACGTCCCCTTCTACCAGCGACTCGGCTACGGACTGGTGGGGCACGGCCGCATCGGGCCTGGGCTCGAGAGCTGGGGGTTCTTCCGGCCGAATTGAATCGGCGGCGCCCGTGCGGCGCACTTCTCCCGCCGGCGCCCCGGAATGCATATTGTAGCACCCCAGGAAGCCCTTTCCTTTTACTATAGGCCGGCATGGCGACGCTTCAGGAGGCGCTCAGGGACCGCTACGCGCTCGAGCGCGAGCTCGGGCGTGGCGGCATGGCCACCGTGTACCTCGCGCGCGACCTGCGGCACGACCGCCCCGTCGCCCTGAAGGTGCTGCACCCCGAGCTGGCCACCACCCTCGGTCCCGAGCGCTTTCTTAGGGAGATCCGGCTCGCCGCCCGTCTCCAGCACCCCCACATTCTCTCCGTCTACGACTCCGGCGAGGCCGCAGGCCGGCTCTGGTTTACCATGCCCTACGTCGAGGGCGAGAGCCTGCGCGACCGGCTCCGCCGCGAAGGGCAGCTCCCCGTCGCCGACGCCGTGCGGCTTACCCGCGAAGTCGCGCTCGCCCTCGACTTCGCCCACCGCCACGGCGCCGTGCACCGCGACATCAAGCCGGAGAACATCCTGCTGGTGGATGGGCAGGCGCTGGTCGCCGACTTCGGGATCGCGCGGGCGGTGGGCGCCGGTGACGAGCGACTGACCGAGACCGGCCTCTCTCTCGGCACCCCGGCCTACATGAGTCCGGAGCAGGCCGCGGCCGACAAGAACGTGGACGCCCGCACCGACATCTACAGCCTCGGCATCGTGCTCTACGAGATGCTGGCGGGCGAGCCGCCCTTCACGGCGCCCACCGCGCAGGCGATGATGGCCCGCCGGATGCTGGAGTCGCCCCGCCCGCTGCGCGACGTACGGGAGACGGTGCCCGAAGGCGTGGCCGGCGCGACTGCGCGCGCCCTCGCGAAGTCGCCCGCGGACCGGTTCGCCACCGCCGCCGAGTTCGCGCGGGCGCTCGAGGAATCGGGCACCGCCGCGCCGACGTCCGTCGCGCCCGCGGCTCCGACGATCTCCCGTCCCGCCGTCCCGCTGTCCCGCCGTCCCGTGCTTCTCCTCGGGCTCGGCTTCCTGCTCGGCCTCGGCGTGCTGTTCGGCTGGCTCCGCTCCCACCGCGGCGCCGAGCCGACGGGTCCCGGCACCACCCGCCTCCTCGCCGTCCTCCCCTTCGAGAACCTGGGCGACTCCACCGACGAGTATTTTGCCGACGGCATCACCGATGAGGTGCGCGGCAAGCTGGCTACCCTCGGCGGGCTCAAGGTGATCGCGAGCAGCAGCGCCGGACAGTACAAGCGCTCGTCCAAGCCGCCGGAACAGATCGCCCACGAGCTCGGCGTACAGTACCTGCTGGTCGGCAAAATCAGGTGGGAGAAGCGGCCGGACGGGCAGAGCCGGGTGCGCGTGAGCCCCGAGCTGGTGCAGGTGACGCCGGGGTCTGCCGCCACCACGCGGTGGCAGCAGCCGTTCGACGCCGCGCTGACCGACGTCTTCCAGGTGCAGGCCGACATCGCCGGCAGGGTGGCGCGGGAGCTCAACCTCGCGCTCGGCGACAGCGCCCAGCAGGGGCTGGCCGTGAAGCCGACCCGCAGCCTCGCGGCCTACGACGCGTACCTCAAGGGCCTCGAGATCTCCAATCAAACCTCCCAGCCGACCGCGCTCCGTCAGGCGATGAGCTACTTCGAGCAGGCGGTGGCACTCGACACGGGCTACGTGGAAGCTTGGTCCCGCCTCTCCCAGACGGCCTCCCTGGTCGTTCTCCTCGGCTTTCCGACTCCAGCGCTGTTGGAGCGGTCAAGGTTCGCGGCCGAGCGGGCGCTGGCCATCGCGCCCGACCATCCCGAGGCGCATCTGGCGATGGGCGAGTTCCAACGTCGCATCACCCGGGACTACGCGCGCGCGATCGAGGAATACAGCAAAGGCGAGCGCCAGTCACCCTCGAACGCGGCGTTGTACCGCGGCATCGCCCTGGCCGAGCAGGCGCTGGGGCGGTGGGACCAGGCACTGGAGCACCTGCGCCAGGCCCAGCGGCTGGACCCTCGGTCGGCGGCAGTGCTTGCCGCGCTCACGCCGGCACTCGCCTGGACCAAACACTACGACGAGGCGCTCGAGAACGCCGAGCGTCGCATCGCACTCAATCCGAACGACCCGGCGAGCTACGAGGGCAAGGCGATGCTCCTGGTGAGCAAAGGCGATCTCCCCGGCGCCCGTGCGATCGTGGAGACGCCGCCGGCCGGCATTCCGCTCACCCGGTTCGTCTCCTACTTCGCGACATACTTCGAGATGTTCTGGCTGCTCACGCCCGAGCAGCAGCGCCTGGCGCTGCGCCTCCCACCGAGCGAGTTCGACGACGATCGCGGGTCCTGGGGACTGGCCATCGCAGGCATCGCGAGGCTGATGGGCGATTCCGGGATGGCCCGTGCCTACGGAGACTCGGCGCGCATCGCGCTCGAGGAGCAGCTCCGCGGCGCGCCGGACGACTCCCAGCTCCACGTGCTCCACGGCGTCGCCCTGGCCCACACCGGCCGGAAGGCCGAGGCGATCCGCGAGGGCGAGCGCGGCGTCGCGCTGCGGCCGTTGTCTGCCGATGCCGTGACCGCACCCTACGTACAGCATCAGCTGACCCGCATCTATCTCATGGTCGGGGAGCCCGACAAGGCCCTGGACCGACTCGAGCCGCTGCTCCGGGTACCTTACATGCTCACGCCCGCCTGGCTGCAGGTGGATCCCACCTTCGTTCCGATCCGGAAGCATCCGCGGTTCCAGCGCCTGGTCGGCCTGTCACCCTGAACGAAGTGAAGGGGACCATCTCGAGCATGGCCCCCTTCGCTGGCTCAGGGTGACAGAGGGAACCTATAGCTTGACGATCCCCCCGTACGTCTCCGGCCGGCGATCCCGGTAGAACTGCCACACGTTCCGCACCTCGCG
>DATLHD010000253.1:0-18575 GCA_035540075.1 Gemmatimonadales bacterium | reverse complement strand
TGGGTGAGGCGGACGGTCTTGTCGCGCCGCTCGACGCGGCTCTCGACCAGATTCAGATCGGGATCGTCACCGAAGCCGAGGCCGTTGAGGCGCTCGGCTTCGGCTCGGCAGATGTCGCCGGGGGTGGGACGACTCGCGGGGTAGGCGTCCTCGTGGAAGTCGATCAGGGCCTGCCAGTGCTCGTCACCGGCGCGCTCCACCGCTTCGCGGACGCGCTCTCGGGTGAGCGGCACGTCAGATCGCGGGGTGCTGCCCCGACGGTCTCAGCGTTCTCGTCTCTCCCGAGACAATTCGTCGGGCGTAACAGACGCCGGCAAGGATGGCGAACCCGGCCATGAGCGGGAGGAACCGTACGTTGGCCCAGTAATAGCCCATCATGCCGAAAGACGCGACCAGCAGGAGGCAGAGTCGCCCGGCCCAGCGCTGCAGCTCTTCGTTCGCAACCATGACCCGGTCTCCCGAACAGAGTGACGTGACCACAATGGTCGTGCCACCGACGCCGGGCTGTAGTGCAGGTCACGAGCCAGGGGTGACCCCCCGTCGGGCTACCAGAGCTTGAAGGCCCAAGTCACGAAACGGACTGCGATAAGGCCGAGAACCACCCAGGCCACCAGCTCCCAGTTGACGTGCGAAAGCCACAGTTCTGCCGAGCTGGCGAACGACCCGAGCGAGGCCAGACCCATGTGCGCTACCAGGACCGCGTACTCGACCATGGTCCCTCCGACTAGCTAAGCCGGCATCCCTGAAGCCTCTACGATGAGCTTTGAGGCCGAGGTGAAGCGGCCTGCATCCAGGAGTGCTGCAATTGACACGCCCGGCACCCGCATCCGGCCGTCGGAGGTCATCGTGAGCTTGATGACGTCGGCGTTGCGGCCGAACCAGCGGGTGCTGGGCTCCAGATCCGAGGGATACACGAACTCCGGCATCGCCGCGGCCGCCAGGGCCGCCTGGGACCCCAGGCCCGACTCGGGCATGGTCCCGGCCCAGAGTTTGGCGCCGCACCCGCGGGCGATTCGGACGATACGGCAGACCTCGGACAGCCCGCCGACGCGGTGCACTTTCACGTTCCACACCAGCGGCCCGCCGAGCTCCGCGATCTGGCGGGCGGCACGCGCGTCGCGCAGGGTTTCGTCCACGCACACCTGGGTCCGGAGCCGCTCGGCGAGACGCGCATGGCCCACCAGCTCGTCCGGGTGGAGCGGCTGCTCGATGTAGAGCAGCTCCGCCTCATCCAACGCCCGCAGCTCATGCTCGTGCTCGGGCCATTCGTAGCCCCCGTTGGCGTCCACCGTGAGCGGGAGACGAGTGCCGGCCAGGACCTCGCGGGCGGCCCGCACCGGGACTTCGTCCCAGCCGGGCGCGACCTTGATCTTCACCCGCCGGTACCCGGCCGCGACGGCGCCCGCGATCCAGCGCTTCAAGGTGTCGGCCGAGCGATCCACCGGAATGCCGAGCGCGACACCGCAAGGCACCGATCCGGCCGGCTCCACGCCGAGCCGCTCGGCGAGCAGCGCCGCGAGGCCGGTGTTCCGACGGTGTGCCTCCAGGTCCCATGCCGCCGTCTCGATCGCCGCGCGGGCGAAGTTGTTGCCCCGCACCCCGGGGCGCAGCGCGGCATCGATCGCCTCGGGCGACTCGAACTCCAGGCCGACCACGCGCGGGATCAGTACATGCTGCAGCAGGTGCCGTGCGCCCGCCAGGGTCTCGTCGGAGTAGAAGGGCAGCTCGAACGGCGGCGATTCACCGTAGCCCCGGTGTCCAGACTCGTCGTGGAGGACCACCACCAGCGAATGCCGCTCGTGCATGGTGCCGCCCGAGATCACGAACGGCTCGACCAGCGGCAGCGAGAGCTCCAGGAGCTCGACCCGGATGATGCGCATCAGGAGTGCTGGACGTCGAGGAAGTGGAGCTCACCGCTCCGGCGGTGGATCCGGCCCGACTCCTCCAGATCGAGCATCCCCGCGATCAGCCCGCTCTCGGGATGGAACAGCAGGGTGTGCAGCGCCCGCTGGGTGCGGGAGCCGGCCGTGGCCTGATACTCGGAGAGCGGCAGCTGGAAGAAGGTGTGGAGCTGGACGCTTTCGCAGCCGAGCTTCGCGTACTCCAGGATCATGCGCCCGGAGGAGACGTTACCGGTGCCGGAGAGCGGCGGCCGGTGGATGCGCGCGGACTTCACCGCGGCCAGCACACGCAGGTTCCGATCACTCAGGTCGTAGCCTCCATATGCTACGCCGCGCTCGGCGGACCAGAGGCGGTTGAAGCACACCAGGTCGTCCGCGCCCGCCGCGGCCTCCACCATGTCCAGCTGGAAGGAGTCGCCGTGCCGGGCGTTCATCAGCTTGAGCCCCACGCGGACGGTCGCGCCGGCGGCGGAGCGGCGGATCAGCGTGGGCACCTCCTCCAGCCAGCGAATGATCCGTGCCCGCTCGTCGGAGAGTGTGTCGCCCGCGAGCGTGGGTGAGAAGTCCTTTTCCAGCGCCAGGACGTCGCCGCCCCATGCCTGGGCGAGCCGCTCGGTGGTGTGGCGATACTCTCCCTCACGGAAGCTCTCGTCCACGCGCGGGAGGTGATACTTCACGGAGGGGAGCGCCACCATCCCGCCCGAGCGGGTCATCTCCCCCGCGGTCCGCACCAACGCCAGGTAATCCTCGAACGCGCGATCCCAACCTCGGCCCTTCCACGTCACCGTCCACCCCTCGAGGCCGGAACCCGAACGGACCGTCTCGACCTTCATCCGGGTCTCGTGGATGGCCCACGCATCCATGGCGCGCACGCCGGCGGCGTCTTCCGCGATCACCGTCTTCAGCACGACGAAGGCGAGACCGGCGGCTCGGTCGTTCTCCAGCTGCTCCTGATTCAGCGAGAGCTGGCCGGAGCCCTTGCCGATCGGATGCGGGAGCGAAAAGCCGAGGTAGCGGGCGGCGAGGTCGATGCGATACGCCTCCCGAATGTGCCCGGCGAAATCGCGAGGGAGCCCTTCGCCGAAGCGCTCGAAGTCACGGGCGAGCTGCGCGCGCATCGGCTACGACCTGGTCCACGATCTCCCTCTCCCGCTCGGGCAGCGCGGGACCCCAGGGGTCGTCGCACGCCTCCCGAGGAATGGCGCCCTCGGCGGCGGCCGCCCAGAGCATGCGGCGGATGTAGCCTTCCATCGGCTCGACGAACGTCGCCTGGGCGAGCCGGTCGCACAGCGCGGAGAGCGTGACGAAGCGCTCCCACTGCCGATCGCGGAACGCCAGGAGCAGCTCGGCCTGGGCATCGGGCAGGGCGGCCCCCATCCCGATGAGCGCGGCGGTCGCGCCGGCCATCACCGAGTAGCCGTAGAAGCGATCCTCGCCGGTGATGAGCACCTTGTCCGGATGGCTCCGGATCAGGGCCGCGATTCGCTGGAACGTCATGATCGAGTCCAGCGTGGCGACCTTGATGCCGACCACCTGCGGCAGCTCCAGGATCGCGTGCAGGGTGGCGTCGTCGTACGCCACGCCGCCGGCGGCCTCGTAGAGATAGAACGCGATCACGGGCAGCTCGCGACCGAGCCGCCGGTGGTGGCCGACGGGGTCGTTGCGCTCCGGAAAGGCAAGCAGCGCATCGGCCCGCCCGCGCCGCGCCTCGATCGCCATGGTGATGTCGCGCGCACCGGCGACGATGACCCGGTCCGGCAGCGCCTCCCGCCAGGTCTCCAGCACCTCGCGTCGCTGCTCCGCGCTCAGGTGGGGGCCCCGCCCCGTGTGGGCCCATACCGCCACACCGGCGACGGGATGCGCCGCCATCCACTGGGCGTATTCGCGCTGCGCCTGGCCATCGAGCCGGTCGCCACGGAACGGCACCGGCACCGCGGGGATCAGTCCCCACTGGATCCGTTCGGCGAGTCCGCTCATGGGCCGGCCTTGACCCGATCGCCCGCCAGGGCGGCATTGCCGGACTCGATCGCCTCCCGGTCTGCGGGGTCGAGATCGAGCAGATCGAGCTTGGCCACCCCGTTCTCCGGGATCCGGAGCGGCTGTCCGGTGCCGAAGAGGAATCGCTCGGCGCCGACCGTCTGCAGGAGGGTCTCGAAGTGGTCCTCCGGCGGGCCCCAGATCCAGGAGATGTCCCACCAGAGGCGCCGGACCTCCTCGGGCGTGGACCCGAAGTGCACCTCCTCGATGAAGGGCCGGTCGGCGTGCGTGATCACCAGGCGCACGCTCGCGTCCGCACGGATCAGCGCGCGCACCGCGGCGGCGGGCAGCTCGGCCGCATGGTCGTGGGGGTGGCGCTGGCGACCGTCCTCCAGCCGCACGGCGAGCATCAGCGCGAGCCCCGCGCGACCGCAGGCACCCGCCAGCGCGCGCATGGACGGGCCCGCGGGTCCGATGCCGTAGTAGGTCGGATCGCAGCGGACCGCCGGTGCGCCCACCTCCGCGGCCGCTCGCAGCACCGCCTCCCAGGCTCCCATCTCGGGATGCACCGCGAGCACGGGCCGCAGCCTGGGATGCGCTCGCGTCGTCTCCACGAGCCACGCGTTCCCCGCGGCGGGATCGCGCCAGAAGATCCCGGGCAGGTGACTCACCCAGGCCTCGTCGATACCGGTGCGATCCATCGCCTCGAGCAGGGCCTCCGGGGAGGTCCCCGGCACGCGCCGGTAGGGATAGGACCCCAGGAAGGCGTTGACGTCGGTGCGCATCAGTCCGAGGGGAACGCGCCGGGCGGAAAGATCCGCATCGCGTTTCGCCGCCGCACGTGGTCGAGATCGGCGGGAGAGAGCAGGTGCTCGAGATAGCGGAGCTTGGCCCACCCGGTCTCGATGGTGAGATCGCAGCCCCAGAGCAGGCGCTCCACTCCGACGGCCTGCAGACAGGCCTCCAGCATCCCGCCGTCCACTCCGCTGCCGGAGAGGTCCACCAGGATGTTGGGCAGCCCGCGGACGACGGGCAGGGTCTGGAGCCAGTCTCCACCGCCGCCGATGTGCGCGAGGATGAACCGCACCGATTTGTGCCGCACCGCGAGCCGGCCCAGCTCCACCGCGTCCGACGCTTCCTGGCCGGGATAGTCGCGGCGCCGGCCCTGCCAGATGTGATGCAGCACCGGCACGCCGCGCTCCGCCGCGAGGGTGCAGATCGGATCGAGCAGCGGATCGTCGGCGCGACGGCTCGCGGCCAACTTGATGCCGATCATGCCGGAGTCGAGGCAGCGGCGGATCTCCGCCAGCGCGTGGTCGGTGTAGTTCGGATTCACCGCGACGTAGCCGCGGATCCTGTCGGGATGCTCCCGCTGGAGCCGCAGCAGGTAGTCGTTGCCGTAGCGCAGATCCTCAGGCGAGGGGAAGTAGGTGGGCGAGGTCAGCCCCCAGCTCCCCAGAATCGAGGCGACGTGGATCGTGATCCCAACGCGCTCGCCCGCGCGGAGCCGACTGGCGTTGCGCTCGCGCCAGTCGGAGCGCGGCGTGCGGTCGTGGAGGAAGTGCGCGTGGACGTCGATCAGCACGTGGTCAATCTAAGAGGAGCCGCAGATGAAAGGAGGTGGCCGCATCAGCTCCTCACCGAAGCGAGCGCTTCGTCGAGGATCTCGAGTGCACGGTCGACCGTAGCCTCATCGTGCGCGAGCGAAACGAAGTTGTAGGCGTGCCGCTTGAAGAGCAGCCCCCGCTCGGCGCATGCTACCGCGACCCGTCCCGACTGCGGCTCGTCACGGTACTCCAGAAAGCACATCTCGGGAAGTCCCGCCACGCGAGCCACCAGCCGCTCGTGTCGTGCGGCCAACGTACCAAGCCCCGCCAACAGCCTGGTGCCCAGTTTCGTGATGTGCGTTGGAACCCGGGCCTCGATCATCACCCCGAGCGTCGCCCGAGCGGCCGCGAGCGAGACCGTCTCGGTGGCGAGGGTGGAGGAGATCCAGGTACCGGAGACGGCATCCATCACGTCGGCGCGCCCGCCCACCGAGGCGAGCGGGAAACCGTTGGCAATCGCCTTGCCGATCACGACGAGATCGGGCCGGATGCCGAACCGCTCGCACCCTCCACCCACCGCCAGGCGACAGACCGTCTTGATCTCGTCCGCGATGAGGATCGCGCCGGAGCGGAGCGTCTCCTCCCGGAGCACCGCGATCCACTCGGGGGTGGGCGCCTCGAGGATCACCGGTTCGAACACCACGGCGGCGAGGCGGTCGCCCGCGGCGCGGATCCTCTCACGGGCCCGGCCAGGGTCGTTGAACGGCACCTCCCGGTACAGGGCGCGGGTGGACGCCGGCACCCCCCTTCCCTCCGCGGTCTGGCACCAGTCGAGCCACCCGTGATAGCCGCAACCCAGCACGAGGTCGCGTCCGGTGATGACCCGCGCCAGTCGCACGGCGGCCGCCACGGCCTCGGCGCCGGTCTTGAGAAAACGAACCCGCTCCAGCCACGGGATCGCGCGACAGAGCTCGGCGGCCACCGCTTCCTCCAGCACCGGCGGCAGTGGTCCCACGACGCCTTGCTCCGCTGCCTCGGCGACCGCGCGGGTCACCGCGGGATGTCCGTAGCCGATTGCTACGGCGCCCAGCGCCATGAGGAAGTCCACGTACTCGCGTCCTTCGGCATCCCAGACCCGGCAGCCGGACGATCGTGTCATCCGGAGCGGGAGCGACTCGCCCGCGGCCCCGAAGAGCGCCGCGGGACGCTTGCTGCCGGTCGACGTGATGCCGGCGACGCGATCCATGCTCAGCGCAGCTCCAGCACGCCGAGCGCCGAGGGGTCCTGGCGGTCGCCACGGAGGTAGACCCATCCCCCACCGCCGCTCCACACCAGCTGCCCCGACCTGCGCTCGCGGCCCTCCTCGATGCGATTGACGAGGAGGTCGAAGCCGACCTGGTCCTCCGGCCTCGGGCTCCACTCCGGCAGGGCGATCCCCACCGTCAGCGAATAGCCCTGATCGGTGGGGTGCCACGCGCCGCGCACCATGGCCGTATCGCCCGCGGTGCCCGCGGCGTGATGCACGCGAATGCTGCCGTTCTCGCCCGAAGGCAGCACTAGGAAACCATACACCGGACGGTCGGCGCCGGGACGCACGTAGATCTGGACCCCGTCGGCGTGGATGTCGTCCGGTTCGTTGTCCAGTCGGAGCGGCGCCGCCGCGGCGTCCCGGATCCGGAGCTCAGGCTTCCGGACGTCCACGCCGACATAGACGCCGTGCTCGTCCCAGTGCACCGCGGCGGTGGCGGAGAACTCCTCGGGGCCCGTGTATGGCTCTTCGCTTCGCCGGTACTGGTCCTCGTGATCGAGCTCCAGCGGCTCGGAGAAGTCGAAGCCGTCGAGCCCGCCGTCGAGCGCGGGAGGATCCGTCACGCCGAGGGCCACGCCGGCCGTCGGCGTGCGGCGGGCGTGGTCGATGAGCGGTCGCGAGGCCTTGGGGGCCTGTCGCCGGAGACCGCGGAGCTGGACCGTGGTCCCCTCGACGGTCACGTCCCACCCGTCGCTGGTGTTGACGTGCCGCTCCACGCCGTCGGCCGTCTCCACCTCGATGAGGTCGCCGCTCACCCGCCAGTCGCGCACGCCCGGTGCGGACGCCGATACCTCGATCACCGAGACCAGCCGCACTCCCGAGCCTCGTGCGCGCTGCAAGTAGAACACAGCGGGCGCACCGCTGCCGGGCAGTCCCGGCGCCTCCCCACGGAGCAGCTCGGCCCCCGGGTCGAGGTGGAGCACCAGCCTCCCGCCGTCCGCTGCGGTGGCGTGAAGGCGCAGGGCGCCGGCAGCGCCGGGCACGAAGTGCTCCAGTCGGCGGACGAACTCGCCGGCGCCGGTCTGCTCCGGCTCCCATCGGCCGGGCGGCTCGGAGACCACGGCGTTCGGATGCCACGGCAGCTCGACCGTGTGCGCCTCCGGGGCGGACAGCTCGACTACGTCGAGGAGGTAGCGAGGGCCCGCCACCAGGGTGCGCGAGAGCTCGCCCCAGCGGCCGCGCGCCCAGGCCCAGTCTCCCGACTCGCCGAAGGCCGCGCACTCCGCGTCGGAAGGCGGCTGGGAGGCGCCGTCGAGACGCGGCGCGTTGTGCGCCAGGGTAGAGCGATACCAGAAGAGGTCGCGAGCCACGTACGAGCCGGTCCCCGGATCGGGCAGCCAATGCCGACCGCTCGCGTGGAGGGTGAGATGCAGTCGGTCCGGGTGCCCGTGGCCGCCGCCGTACGCACCGCACTCCAGGCTGGCGTAGCGATCGCCGCGGCGCAGGATCGCTAGCCCCTGGCTCTCCAGCAGCGTGTTCCCCGGCTGCCACCTGCCCTTCCCTGCCGGCAGCGCCGGCACCATCTCCAGCAGCGCCCACCAGGAGAGGTCTGAGCGCGAGCGGGTGCTCGGCGGCTCGGAGCCGGTCTCGTGCAGGTAGGAGTCGAACCGCTCGGCGGATGGCGGGGGTGAGGCGTAGAGCGCGCGGAGCCAGTCCCAGAGATCGAGATCGGGGTTGCTCAGCCGCGCGGCGCCGACCTCCCACAGCTCGAGGTACATCGGCTGCGCCAGCGACACGCCGAACCGCGAATCCTTGCGGGCGGGGAAGGTGAAGTCGGGCAGCGCGGTGAGCGCGGGCGCCCGGAGCGCGCCCTCGAGCCTGGCGGCCAGCCGTCGGTCCGCCAGCACGTCCACGCCGGCCAGGCGGGCCCAGCCCATCGCGAGGAGCTGACCCCGAAGCGCGAACAGGTGGTAGTTCTCGCCCTCGTACCACATCCCGTCGTCGCCGAAGCCCCGCACCAGGTGGGCGAGGATGCCCGTTGGACCCTCGACCGCCCGGCCGGCCAGCTCTTCGTCCTGGAACCACACGGCGATGGCCGCCAGCGCGGCGTTGTGCCAGGTTTGCCGGTTGGAGAACCCTTCGTCGAACTCGCCGATCAGATTCGCCGCCTGGTCCGCGACCGCGTTCACTCCCTCCTCGACCGACGGCTCGAGCATCCCGGCCTCCCGCAGGAGCCACCCGGCCGCGAGGTAGTTGGTGAGCCAGATGGACTCGAGATAAGTGGAGAAGAACAGCCGGCTGGGTCCGAGCACATTGTCGCGGTTGGGGAAATCGGCGTAGCGTTCGGCGTACGCCGTGAGGAGCGCCGCCGCGGCCCCTGCCGCGTCCTCTCGCTCACCGAGAACGCCAAGCGCCGCGAGCTCCGCCGCCCGCTCGCCCAGCCAGAGGTGCTGCCACCGGGCCCAGGCGCCGTCGTGGCGCTCGCCGGCGTACTCTTTCTCGCACGACGGACAGCGATGCGAGTGGGGACGCCAGGGGTCGAACAGAAGCGGGGAGCCATCGGTCGGGCAGATCCCGCCGTCCGCGGTGAGCTGTGCCTTGAGCGTGGGCGGCTCGGGTGGCCGTCGGAGCACCGGCTCGACCCGCTGGGCGAGTCGCTCCACCAGCGCCGCGAGATCGGCGGAGCCACCCAGTGCCTCGCGCCGGAGCGCCAGCTGGTCCGCGCTCAGCACGCGCGAACGCCCGTGGTCGCCCAGCGAACCGGGAGCAGTCGCATTCCCAGCCGCGTCACGGCCTCGCGCGCGGGGGTGGGGTCGTCGGGGCCCAGGAAGAACATCGACCCGCCGGCGCCCGAGCCCGCGGCCTTGCCGCCGAGACAACCGGCATCGCTCATCGCGGCCTCGAGCCGCCGCATCTCCGGCGTGGACATGCCGGCGTCGAGCCGCTGCTGCAGCCGCCAGTTCTCGCTCAGCAGCGCGCCGATCGCAGCGAAATCGCCGGCCACGAGCGCCTGGGCCATCGCCTCCGCGGCCTCGCGGATCCCGTCCAGCGCGCCCTTGATCGCCGGATCGCCTACCTCGTACGCCCGCATGACCCGTCCGATCGTGTCTCCGGAGAATCGCGAGTCGCCGGTGTAGCAGAGCAGCATCCGTCGCTCCAGCTCCGCGGCGAACGCCTGGTCCAGCGTGATCGGCTCGACCGTCGCGTCGGGGTCGCGGAACGAGAGCCGGAGGAACCCGCCGAACGCCGCCACGAACTGATCCTGCCTTCCGCCGGGTATGCCGGCTTCCTGTCCTTCGAGCCGGCAGGCGAGATCGGCGATCTCGCGAGTCGAGAGCCGGCGCCCCGCCGCCTGGGCGAGGGCAGCCACGATGGCGACGTCCATCGCGCCCGAGCTGCCCAGTCCGCTCCCGTGCGGCGCGTCGGAGTGGGTGCTCAGCGCGCACGGCCCGGCCCGGAACAGCCTCAGGCCCGCGCGCTGCAGCGGGAGCTGGCCGTCTCCGGCCAGCGCCGGCAGGTCGGGGTACTCCAGCGCCTGCTCCAGCTCCTTCGACTCGAGGAGATATCCCCGCTCGCGCGGCCTGACCTCCGCGTAGGCGCAGAGCCGCAGCGCGGCGGCCACCACCACGCCACCCTCGCGAGTGGAGTAGGGCGGCACGTCGGTCCACCCGCCCGCGAGGTCGAGTCGCACCGGTGCGGCCGCGCCGAACGTGGTCACGGCGCTACCGACCACCGCTGCACGCTGGGGAGCTCCCCCCGCAAGTCCATCTCCACCTCTTTCACTCTCCGATTGGCGCCTTGCAGTCCCGCCGCATGATAGAGGAACGCCACCGGCGCCGAATCCGCGAAGAAGCGCTGTGCCGCCGGGGGATCCTCCGGTGCCTCGAGACCGGCGGTCTCCGCGAGCGATTGCAGATAGCCGAGCCCGAGGTCACCCGAGATGCCGAGCACGGCCGCGTCGAAATCTCGCTCCGGCCCGTACACCCGGGACAGGAACGTGGAGAGCTCGAGCTGCCGGATGACCACGTCGAACCCGGCGGCGGCGAGCCGCGCCTGCACCATCTGCTCCAGCGCCGCCTCTCCGCTCCCCACCGTCAGCAGCTCGAACCGCGTCGCCTGCCCGCCGACCGCGGGCGACGTCGAGGCCGGCGGCTGCGGCACCGGAAGATATCCGGGCACTCCAGGGGGCACCGGACCGCTCGCCGGCGTGCCGAACCCGTAGAGGTAGCCGTCCACGATCTCCTGCCGGTCGATCGCCGCGCTCACCGCGCGGCGCACCGCGAGCTCGTCGAACGGGGCGCGCCGGGTGTTGAGCACGATGCCATACGTCAGCAGGAGTGGAAAGGTGCGCACCTCGAGCGCGGGATCGCGCTCCACGAAGGAGGCGTGCGCGGGCTGGATGCCGGCGAAGTCGAGCTCCCCCGACGTAAGCGCCGCGAGCTTGGTCGTCGGCTCGTCCACCACCACGATGATGAGTCGCTCGAGCCGCGGAGGCCCCCCCAGCGCGGCCGGAAAGTCGCTGTCCGCGGCGAAGACCCAGCGGCGGTTCGGCTCGTGCGCCACGAACCGGAAGGGGCCGTTGCCGATCGGCCGCGTATTCCACGCCGCCTGCCGCAGCCGGGCCGGTGGCACGGTATCGAGCAGGTGCGCCGGCAGGATGGCGAGGTCGGTGAGCACGTCCGGGAAGCGGTGTTGCGGCGAAGCGAAGCGCAGCACCACGGTCGAGTCACTCGGCGCCAGGACCGCCGCGACCGGTGCGAGGTCGGTGAGCCGGGGATAACCGGTCGCCGGATCGCGCGCGGCGTCGAGCGTCCAGGCCACGTCGCGCGCCGTGGTCGGCGGGCCGTCGTGCCAGCGGACGCCGGCGTGGAGCACGAAGGTGAGGGTGCGGCGATCCTTGCTCCAGCGCCATTCGCGGGCGAGGTATGGCACGGGGGCGAGCGCGCTGTCATACCGGGCAAGGGTGGTGAGCAGCACGTACCGCTGCACCTGCCGGGCGAGCGGGTGCTGTGTGAGGAGTGGATTGATGCTCTGCAGGTCGGCGCCGGAGGCGTAGAGCACCGTGGCCCCGCGTCGGTCGGCCTCCGGCTGGCAGGCCGGAAGCGACGCCACGACGAGAAGCGCCGGAAGGAGGCGGCGAGACACGCCGGAAAGTATCGCACTGGCGTGCCCGATGGGGAGGCAGGAAATTCCCCCGATGCTTCTCCTGTTGCTCCGGCGGGCGCTCAGCGGCGCGGCGGTAGTCTTCGGCGTGCTGACGCTCATGTTCTTCCTGCTGCGTCTCGCCCCGGGCGATCCTGCGCGACTGCTCGTCGGCCCCGCGGCCACCGCGGAGCAGGTCGACGCGCAGCGGCGCACGCTCGGCCTCGACCGTCCGCTCCCCGCGCAATACGGCTCGTGGCTCGGCCGCTTCATGCAAGGCGACTGGGGCACCAGCATCGCGACGGGCCGTCCCGTCGCGCGCACGCTCGCGGAGGCGTGGCCGGCGACGGTGCGACTGGTGGGGATCTCGCTGCTGCTGAGCTATCTGCTCGGCATCGCGGTGGGCGTGCTCCAGGCGGCGCGAGGCGGACGGCTGGACACGACGCTGTCCGTGGTGACGGTGACACTGTTCGCCCTGCCCGGCTACTGGCTCGCGCTGATGCTGGTGATGGTGTTCACCTATCGGTTGCGGCTGCTCCCGGCCTTCGGCGCGGCGGGCTTCGACTCCGATTTCCTGACCGGCGGGGACCGCCTCGCCGACCGGATCCGGCACCTCACCCTCCCGCTCGTCACGCTGACCCTCATCGGCATCGGCGGCACCGCCCGCTACGTGCGGGGCGCCATGCTCGACGTAGCCGGCTCGCCCTTCGTCGCGATCGCTCGAGCGAAGGGACTTTCGCCGGCGCGCGTCGCGGTGCGGCACGTGCTCCGCAACGCGTTGATCCCGGTGGTGACGCTGCTCGGGCTCTCGCTGCCGGCGCTCTTCTCGGGCGCGGTGTTCATCGAAGCGATCTTCGCCTGGCCGGGCGTGGGACGAGTGCTGGTGGAAGGCGTGGTCGCTCGGGACTACCCCGTCGTCATGGCGGCCACGGCGGTGAGCGCCGCGCTCGTCGTGGCGGGCAACCTGCTCGCCGAGATCCTCGTCGCGTGGGTGGACCCGAGGGTCCGAGGGTGAAGGAGCTCTGGCGCGACCGCCGCGCCGCCTTCGGCCTCGCGGTCCTCCTCGGCGCGGCTCTGGTCGCGATCCTCGCCCCCGCCGTCGCCGGCGATCCGATCGCCCAGCACGACATCGTCGCCACCCGCTTCCTCCCCCCGCTCAGCTCCGACCTCCACGGCGACTTCCACCTGCTCGGCACCGATCGCTTCGGCCGGGACGTTTGGGCACGCCTGGCTTACGGGGCACGGGTATCGCTCGGCGTCGGCACGCTGGCGGTGCTGGTATCGGTCGTCGTCGGCGTGGCGGTAGGCGCGGCGGCGGGCTTCTGGCGCGGCTGGGCCGGCACGCTGCTGCTCGGCCTCACCGACTTCGCGCTGGCGCTGCCCCGGGTCGTGCTGCTGCTCCTCCTCGCCTCGCTCTGGCAGCCGAGCGCGGGGCTGGTGATCCTGGTGCTGGGACTCACCGGCTGGATGACGATCGCCCGGCTGGTGCACGGCGAAGTGCGGGCGCTGGCGGTCCGGCCCTTCGTCGAGAGCGCCGTCGGGTTGGGCGCCTCGGACCTTCGCGTGCTGGTGCGGCACATCCTTCCCAACGCGATGACGCCGGTGATCGTGGCCGCCGCGCTCGGCCTGGCCAACGCGATCATGCTGGAGGCCGGGCTCTCCTTCCTTGGCCTCGGTGTGCAGCCTCCCACGCCGTCGTGGGGAAACCTGATCGCCTCCGGCAGAGACACGCTGGTCAATGCTCCGTGGGTGGCGGCGGCTCCGGGGGTTGCGCTCGTGCTGGTCGTGGTGGGGGCGACGATGCTGGGCGACGCGGTGCGCGATCGACTGGATCCGGCGTTACGACGGTAAGTTGAACACCTGTCATCCCGAGCGAAGCGAGGGATCTTGCCCGCATCGGCAGGATCCCTCGCTTCGCTCGGGATGACAGGGTTGTCCTACTTCCCCACCCACTTCCCCGTCCCCGCCACCTCGTCGATCCTTTGCTCCAGCTGCGACAGCTCCGGCGGCGCCGCCGAGCAGCCCCGGTCGTGGCGGATGGTCTTGGTCTCGCCATCGCGCACGGCGCTGGTGATCACCGTCGGCAAGTCGGTCGCGTACATCCCGCACGCGGGCGCGTCCATCACGTATGCGTCCGCGAGCTCGAAGTAACCCGCCGCCGCCAGCTCGGCCAGCAGGCTGTCCACCCTCTCCGGCGGTATCTTCGCCGTCGCCTGTCCGGCCTGCGCGACATGGCGCTTGCCGTCAAACGTCACCTCTCCGCTGCGCGAGATGGCCACGGTATACACGGGGCAGGTTCCGAAGCAGGGGGTGCGCTCCAGCGTTACGGCCGGGCCCGCCGCCGGTGCCGCCGCCGGCTCCGCCTCCCGGCGCGAGCATGCGGCGAGCACCACCGCCGCCAGGACGAGTGCCCGCACCATCATCGCGCCCGCACCCGCATCTCGGGCTGCGCGGCCCGGCCCGACGCGGTCACCACCACCTCGTCGCGCCCCGTCGCCACCTCACTCGACCCACCGCGCGCGAAGGAGAGCACCTGGCCGGTTGCCGGGTCCCGCACCATCAGCATCGGCGACTTGCTCGCGTCCCAACGCAGCGCGAGCCGACCAGCGCCCGCGCGGCTCACCGTCACCGCCGGAGCCTCGGACGACGCCTGTGCGCTCGAGGCGCGGATGCCCGGGCCCTCGAGGTGCAACGAGGCGAGCCGCACCGCGGCCTCGGGACGCATCGGGACCACGAACGCGAACTGCTTCGAGCCGGTCGAGTGATCCGCCGTCTCCATCGGCACGAAGTCGAGGCCGAAGAGCCTGCTCCCATTCTCCCCTCGCCCTTCCAGCCGGTAGGGACCCGGCCGCGACGGCAGGCTCGGCCGCGCGTTCACGCGCACCGCCGGCTCGAGCACCGCCCTGCCGTCTTCGATCCGCCCCCACACCAGCATGCCCGGCTGGATCACGTCCTGGCTCGGACGCGAGAAGGACTCGGCCGCGCGCCAGTTCAGCACGCCGAGATAGGTGTAATCGCTGATCCACTCGTTGTTGCAGTAGCCCATGAGGTCGGGCGAGTCCGCCGGCTTGAGGGTCTCGTTCACCACGTCGTATCCGACCACACCGATGAGCCCGCCCGGGTACGGAAAGAGTGGGTCGGGGTTGCCCGCGTCGCCGCACGGCGCGTGATCCCTGTCCCAATTGTGCCCCCACTCGTGCGCCGCCACGCCACCGCGGGTTCCGCTCTTGTCCCAGCCGAGCGCCACCGGTGCGCCGATGTAGCCCACACCCGCGGTACCGCTGCTGTAATTGGGATTCACCACTCCGTAATAGTAGCGCGTCCCGCTCTCCACATTCCGCAGGGCGGCGATCTCGCCCAGAATCACGGTCCACGCATTGTTCGCGTTGTCGGACTGGAGCGCCAGGCTGGTGGACGTCGTGTAGGCCGCGTGCACGGTGGCGTCCCAGCTCTCGATCGGGTGGACGCGGGCGGTGGTCTCGAGGTAGTCGCCTCGGTTCGCCGTGGTGACGTTCCCCTGGCGGCCGTTCGCCTTGGTGATCACCGGCACGAACATCACCTGGAAGGGATCCACGACGCGGACGTCGAGGGCCAGCGGAGTCCCCGACGCCGGGAACCCATTGTCGGACTCGTCCCCCTCGGCGATGGCGTTCCCCGGGTCCACCGTGGCCGTGACCGAGAGGTTCGACTGGATCAGCGACTTGTCGAGGATGACGTTCCACGAGCTGTTGAGCGTGGCCTCGTCGGGCGCGAGCGGCGTCGTAAGGCCGGGCGCAGGGATCGTGAGCTCGGCGATCGCTTCGCCGTTCGCGTAGAGCGTGACGTCCACGTCCGGCATCGCCGTGTTCACCTGGTTCGCGGTCACGAACACCCTGAGCAGCGCGTCACGATCGCGGACTAGCGGGACGGTTCGGTCGTAGGTCTGAACGCTCTGAACCAGGTACACCCCGTCCACCCGGAGATTGAACCCCGCCGTCGACCCCGTGGAGTAGGTGACGGTTGCCGCGGCCGCGCCATTGACGGTCACGGTCTTGGTGGAAGGCGACGGCGTGTACTGCTCGCTGCCGTCGGAGACCGGAAGCGCCGTCACGGTGTATTGTCCCGCCGCGAGACCGGTGAGCGTCTCGGTCGCCGTTACCGAGCGGCTGTACCCGCCCGGCCCCGACACCGTGATCGCCGCGTCCGTTCCCGCCGGCAGACCCGCTACCGATATGGCGAGGGAGCGCTCCGTCACCGCGTACGCCACACCGGCGGATGCGGTCTCCCCCGCGCTGACCGTCACCGGCTGCGACGCGGGCACGGGCTGGTACTGGGCGGCGCCAGTGGTCACGGCGGTGGCGGTGACACTGTAGCTGCCCGGTGCGAGCGCCGAGAGGGTCCCCGTCTGCGCGACGGTGCGGCTGAAGCCACCAGGACCTGTGACGGCGACACTGGCTTCCACGCCCGTGGGAAGGCCGGACACGCCGAGGGAGAGGCTTCCGGTGGAGGGTTCGGTGGAACTGCCGCCTCCGCAGGCGGCCAGCAGGAGCGCGACGGAGACGCGGACGCCGAGACCCGGACGGCTGACGTTCATGGGTGCACCCGGTTGCATGCGTGGGGGACGTTCGGCAGAACGGGCCCCGTCTCGCGTTCTGCACCGCGGAATTGGCCGCGGCGGAGCCCATCGAGCCCACGCGGCAACAGGCGCGCCACCTCATGCTATGCCGGAGCGGAAACGGGAAGTACCTTAGAGGAGTCCATCGACAGAAGATCCCACCGACGCCGAAGCGCCGTGTAAGCTTTGGAAGGTGCTTTATGGAAGAAATGAGTTCGCGCCGGCCCCCCCAGGCTCCGGTCGAGGAGCTGGCCCCTCAGATCTACTGCCAGCGAGCGGCGCTGGAGCTCGCCGTCCTGATCCGTCACCAGCAGAAGCCCAAGGCTGGCATCCGCCGCGACTCGGCCCTGCTTCGCCGCTGTGTCGAGCAGGTGCTCGGCAACAGCACCGTCACGGCGCTGGTCGAGGGGCCCTGGCGCACCGGCGCCCGTCCGCTCAAGCGGCCGGGGCGCGGCGGACTGCGTTTCATCCCTCTGGTCACCCGGGGCAAGACGACCGTCATGGTGTCCACGCCCACGGAGGCGGAAGAGTTGGCCGCCTTCCTCAACTACTGCGGCATCCAGGACCTCAGCGGATAGGCTGCTAGGTTCTCACCGGCGCTCCCAGCTTCGGCAGCACGCGCTCGATCTCCGCCCGGCGCGGCTCCAGCCACGGTGGCAGGATGAGCCGCTCGCCCAGCGACTCCGCCGGCTCGTCCACCGCGAAGCCGGGCCCGTCCGTCGCCACCTCGAACAGCGCGCCGCCCGGCTCACGGAAGTACACCGACTGAAACCAGAACCGGTCGATGACCTCGGTCGGCCGACCGCCCGCACGGGACACCGACGCCTGGATGTCCCGCTGAGCCGCACCATCCGGCACCCGCCACGCGATGTGGTGGACGCTGCCGACGCCCCATGCGCCCCGCGACGCTTCCGGCAACACCTGGATGTCGAGCGCGCGGCTCGATCCGCCGCCTCGCACGCTGAACCGGTGCCAGCCCCGCTCCTCGCCCGCGGCAGTGAAGCCCAGACCGTGAGTGAGGAAGCGCGCGGTCGGTTCGAGGGCGCGCTGCGCCATGCGCACGGCGTGCAGACCGCGCACCTGGCGCGAGGCATCTACCGAGCTCTCGGCCCAGGGCGTGAACTCGCGGGTGTCACCGGTCTCAGCCAGCGCGAGCGCCAGTCCGTCGGGATCTTCGAAGGTAAGGACCTTCTCGCCGAACCAGGTGGTCGGCTCGCCCAGCCGGACGCCGGCCGACCTCAGCCGGTCGGCCCACCAGCCCAGCGTGCCTTGCGGGACCGCGAGCGCGACCGCGTTGGTGAGGCCGACCCCGCGCCGGCCCGGCGGCAGCTCCGGCCAGGGGAAGAAGGTGAGGTCGCTGCCGGCGTGGCCCTCCGCGTCGGCGTAGAAGAGATGGTAAGTATCGGGGGCGTCCTGGTTCACCGAGCGCTTCACGAGGCGCATGCCGAGGGTGCCGGTGTAGAAGTCGAGGTTCCGCTGGGGATCGCCGGCGATGCAGGTGACGTGGTGCAGGCCGGTGACGTCGGTCTGGGGCGTGCGCATGACTGCGGCTCTCGCGCTGAGGTTCAGGAGAGAGATAGCCGCATCGCCTTCTCGAAGCCACACAGGGTCATGGAGGAGCACATGGGTCTGGAGCGACTGCGGGTGCTGCTGCAGCCCTCACGCACCGCGGCGGCGCGCACGATGGGCGCGGCGGCCGGACTGGACCTGCGGGCGCTCTTCACCTCGCCCCGCATGGAGCGAGACTGGCAGGCGGCCTCCGCGCGCATCGAGACCCTGGGCCTCACGCCCGAGGCCGGGATGAACCCCGGCGACCGTCGGGCCCTCTACTACCTGATGCGCCTGCTCCGGCCGGCGCGGGTGCTGGAGATCGGCACCCAGGCCGGCGCGTCCGCGATGCACCTCGCCATGGGGCTGGCCGACGCGCACGGGAGCGCGGACGAGCGCAGGCTGCTCACCGTGGACATCAAGGACGTGAACCGCGCCGACAACGCGGCCTGGCGCATGTTCCGTCTGCCGCAGTCGCCGGCGGACGCGAAGCGGCGGCTGGGCTTCGATGGGCTGGTGGAGTTCCGGATGGGGCGTTCGGTGGACGTGTTGCGGAATACGTACGATCGCTACGATCTGGTCTTCCTCGATGGCGACCACCGGCTCAAGACCGTGGC
>DATLHD010000252.1:0-2130 GCA_035540075.1 Gemmatimonadales bacterium | reverse complement strand
CCAGCACCAACGCCACCGGCTGCCCGACGACGCCGGGGGCCGCGCCTCAGGCGGCTCCGCAGCGTGCGCCGCCGCCTGCCGCACCTCGACCCGAGGGAGCCGCGGCGCCGGGGGCGGCGGCGGCCGGTGCCGCGGCGGCAGGAGCGCCACCCGGCAACCGACCAGCCACCGGAGCGGCGAAAGGGCACATCGCGCCCGGGGTCATTCCCGACGTCGCCTTCGCCACCGGCTCGGCCCGGCTGCTCTCGCAGTCGTACGTGCCACTGGACTCGATCGCCCAGATCCTCAAGGCGGATACGACGGTCAAGATCGAGGTCGGCGCCCACACCGACAACACCGGCGCGCCGTCGGAGGCCGAGCGCCTGACCAATCTCCAGGCGGAGGCCGTGCGTACCTACCTCGTGACCAGGGGCGTGAACTTCCAGCAGGTCCAGGCGCGGGGCTATGGTAGTGCATTTCCTCTCACCACCGACAACACGCCACGGGGGCGTGCAGCGAATCGCAGAGTAGAGATCAAGCTGGGCCTCTGATTTGCTGAGCGGAGACGTCGGGGCACCCTGAGGGGCCCCGGCGCTCTCTTTTCTCGGATCAGGGTCCATGTCCCGCACACACGCGCTCGGCATTCTGGCGGTTTTTCTGCACGTTGCCTCG
This sequence comes from Gemmatimonadales bacterium, assembly GCA_035540075.1. Classification (GTDB taxonomy): domain Bacteria; phylum Gemmatimonadota; class Gemmatimonadetes; order Gemmatimonadales; family GWC2-71-9; genus CAVVWJ01. The sequence goes on along the minus strand of DATLHD010000252.1, from coordinate 1,479 downwards.
CTCGAGGCGCAGCACCCTTCCCGCTGGGGCGACGAGCTGCCCCCGGCACCCGCCTTTCCAGACTCGCTCTTCGCCGTGCCCGGGATGGACCAGCCGGTGCGCTGGCCGGCGGCGCCGCTCAGCCGGCCGCCTGCCCGGATGCGGGCGATCTACGTGAATGCGTGGGCCTTCGGCGGGAAGCGATTCCACGAGCTGGTACGCCTGGCCGACCGCACCGAGATCAACGCCTTCGTGGTGGACGTGAAGGACGACACCGGCTACCTGACGTACCGGTCCGAGGTGCCGACCGCGATCCAGATCGGCGCCAATCAGCAGCTCCGCGCCCGCGACATCCGGGACCGGCTTCGCATCATGCGCGAGCACGGGATCTTCCCGATCGCGAGGATCGTGGTAGCCAAGGATCCGCTCCTGGCCGCGAAGAAGCCGGAGTGGTCGGTGAAGCACGTGGACGGCGGTTTGTGGCGCGATCGGCTGGACTTCGCCTGGGTGGATGCCTTCAACGACTCGGTCTGGATCTACGCCGCGGAGCTGGCGGCCGAGGCGGTGCGAATGGGCTTCGAGGAGGTGCAGTACGACTACGTCCGGTTCCCCGATGAGCCGGAGAGCCGGCTCGCGAGCGCGCTCTTTCCCGGCCGGCGGCCGGGCGAGACCAAGAGACAGGGCGTGACCCGGAATCTCCGCGTGCTGCGGGATCGCACCCGCAGCCTGAGTGTGCCTTTCACCATCGATGTCTTCGGCCTCACCACGAGCGCGAAGACCGACATGGGTATCGGGCAGTATTGGGACGATCTCGTCACCACCGCGGACGTGGTGCTGCCGATGGTCTATCCCAGCCACTATACGCGCGGGGTGTACAACCTGAAGCACCCGAACAGCGAGCCCTACCAGGTGATCCGGCGCGCGATGCAGGACGCCTTGCGCCGGTCCGCTCCCCTCGGCGAAACGGCGGAGATCCGGCCGTACCTCCAGGCGTTCACCCTGGGCCAGCCTCGCTACACCCCCGCCCTCGTGCGGGAGCAGATTCGCGCCTCGGAGGAGCTGGGGCTGGAGAGCTGGGTGCTCTGGAACCCGCGGAGCGCCTACGACCCTGCGATCTTCCGCGAGGAGACGGCGTCGGTGAGCGTCGCACCAGAGGCAGCCGGCAGTCCCGATCCGGGGACGAACTGACCCGATCCGGCGTCATCTCCCCCATTCACTCACGCCTGGCGCGCCGGCTATCCGGCCGCCAGGCAATCTGTTAGCGGTACTTCCCTCCCCGGCCCAGCGCTTGCCTGCTGCCGCTTGACCGGCATCGTGCCGGGCTTATTGTCAATCCTTCGTCGCGGATTTCTCTCAGGGGTGCCCCTTCCGCCGTCCGGCCGGCAGTGGCGCGCTCCCACCTGCCATAGGAGCCCATGATGCACCACCGCACCCGCCTCGGCCTGCTGGTTGCCGCGTTCGCGCTGCTGGGCGCCGGTCGGGCCGTCGCGCAGGAGAAGA
>DATLHD010000251.1:0-3597 GCA_035540075.1 Gemmatimonadales bacterium | reverse complement strand
GGTAAGACCGTCCTGCCCGACGGGAGCATGCTCGAAGGAGGTCAGCCCATTCGGCTGGGCACCCAGCAGGACCACCAGCCAACCCGGCCTCATCGCCACTCGCACTCTCCCTCGAATCTCAAGGTTCGCCCGCCGGCTGGAGGGCCGGCGCTTGATCCGGACAGCCTTTCAGGGCCACCCGGCCGTGTGCATGTACGATGTCGCTGGTGCGGCTGTGCGGCCGCAGGGTCGGCGCCGCCTCAACTGGGGGGGCACCGGGTGAACAGCGAAGTGCTAAGTGAATGAACGGCTTACAATTTGGTTTGCGAGGTCCGGGCGTCAAGTCCCTGATTCCTGACAGTTGGTGGCTCTCTGCCCTGCCTCTTAAGCCCAACTTCATACGGTGCAAAAACTTGCGCTGTATGGACGCGCCCCTCTATCGAAAGAGGACCGCCGCCTTCGTGAGGGTGGTCCAGATCCCCCAGAGTAGCGGAATACCCACCAGCGCCCAGCTGACAGCCACCAGAGCCCAGCTCCCAGGAGGGGGTGCCGAGGGATCGGGGTCGGCCATAAGAGCCTCCACGGAGCCTGGTTGCCGGATGAAACAATATTCGGGGAGTGGCGACTTTATGCAATCCGAGCTGGTGAGCGCGCAGCACCGGCCGGCGCCGAGGTCGACGCGCGCTCGCGCTCCAGCTCCGCCTCGGACATGTAGAACCGGTCCGCAACTGGCCGCACCGCGAGGTTGCAGATGAAACCCACGACCAGCAGACCGGCCAGGACGTACATCGTCACGTTGTAGGCCTGTGCCGCCGGAATGCCGCGCTGGATCTGGTACTCGCGGATGTAGTTGACCAGCACCGGTCCCAGGATCCCCGCCGCCGACCACGCGGTCAGCAGCCGGCCGTGAATCGCCCCGACGAACTGGGTTCCGAACAGGTCGGCCAGGTACGCGGGGATGGTGGCGAAGCCTCCCCCATACATCGTCAGGATCACACAGAAGATCGCCACGAACAGCGCCACGCTGCCGATGCGTCCCGCGAAGGGCGCCGCCGCGTACAGCGCCGTGCCCAGCGCGAAGAAGATGGCGTAGGTCCGCTTCCGGCCGATGTAGTCGGAGAGCGACGCCCAGCTGATCCGGCCGGCGATGTTGAAGACGCTGAGCAGGGCGGCGAAGGCGGCGCCGATGGTGGCGAGCTGGGCCTTCTGCGTGTCGGCGAGCTCCTTGAGCGCCTGTCCAGGCAGATCGATCAACCGTCCCCCGAACACTTCCTGGATCATGGGTGACGCCATCCCGATCACCCCGATCCCGGCGCTGACGTTGAGGCACAAGACGCCCCACAGCAGCCAGAACTGCGGCGTCTTCCAGGCCTGATCCACGTGGACGTGGCGACTGGTGATCATCCCGGCCCGGAGTGCGGCGTGCTCCGTCGTGATCGCCCTCTCGCGCGGTGCCCGCGGGGCGACGGTCCACCCCGCCGGCGGCACGCGGTAGCCGAAGGCCCCGGCTAGCATCGTCAGGAAATAGATGGCGCCCATCGTGAGGAACGTCTCCTCGACGCCCACTGATGTCGGCGTGGCGTAATGCTTCATCAGGAGGTCGGCCAGAGGTGCCCCGATCATGGCACCGCCTCCGAAGCCCATGATCGCCATCCCGGTCGCCATTCCGCGGCGGTCGGGGAACCACTTGATGAGCGTCGAGACCGGAGAGATGTAACCCAGGCCGAGACCGCACCCGCCGATGACGCCCGAGCCCAGCCACAGGAGCCAGATCTGGTGCAGGTGGATGCCCAGCGCCGAGATGAAAAACCCGCTTCCCCAGCAGAACGCGGCGACCACGCCCGCCTTTCGGGGGCCGGCGTGCTCCAGCCAACGGCCGAAGACCGCGGCGGAGGAGCCGAGGAAAACGAAGAACAGGGTGAACATCCAGCCGAGCATGCTGATCTGCCAGTCGCAATTGGTTGCGACGATCCGCTGGAAGAAGCTCATGCTCTCCGGGCAGGGCACCGGCTGGGTGATGCCGACCGCTCGGCTCAGCGGAAGCCAGAAGACGCTGAACCCGTAGGCCATCCCGATGGAGAGATGGATGGCGAGCGCCGCGGGCGGTACCAGCCACCGGTTGAACCCGGGTCCAGCGACGATCCGTTCCCGCGAGAGCAGTCCCGCCATCAGGAGTCTCCTGGCAATGGGTGTCGGCGCTCAAGCTATCGTTCCGCTCTGGGCGGGGCCAGAGCGGGTTACGCTTTCGGCTCCGCCAGCAACCGCTCCACTTCCGCCTCCCACGCCCGCACCTGCTTCGCGTGCTGCGCGCCGGTGGCCGGTCCGTAGAACCCCGCGTGGATGCGCCGGACCTTGCCGTCCCGTCCGAGGAAGATCGTGGTGGGAAACGAGGTGAAGCCCTGCAGCTGGGGGAGCGTGGCGGCCGCGACCTCGGTGTCGTTGATCCCGGCCAGGAGCAGGGTGAAGGGAATGCCGAACTTCTCGCGATAGCGCCGAACCTGCCGCCGGTCCGTGGCGGTGTCGCCGGAGACCTCGTAGGCCAGCCCGACGATCTCGAGTCCGTGGTCGTGGTACTTGCGATAGAGGCGAACCAGCTCCGGCGCCGCATCGTGGCAGGTCGGGCACCAGGTACCGAAGACGTCCACGACGACCACCTTGCCTCGAAACCGGGGATCTTGCTCGGTCACGACCCGTCCGTCGAGATCGGGGAACGCGAACCGGAACGGCGCGGTGGTGTCGGCCCGCGTGTTCTCGGTGACGGTCTTGAGGTGCGGCCGCCCGGTGCTCCGCACCGCGATCCAGGGCGTCTGGCTGCGTAGTCCGGCGTGAAAGAGCCCGCGCAGCGTGTCCGGCGCGCCGCCACCCCCGGCGAGCGCGCCGGTCAGCATGTATACGTAGGAGCCGTCGAAGTGGGCGAGGTTGAAGCTGTCCCCCTTCGCGGTTCCCGCGAAGTGACCGTAGTCGCCGGTATTGGAGATGATCGTGCCTTCCAGCCCGGCGGCGCCGTTGCGAAACTCGATCACCCGCGGACTGGTGCCGAAGTCACCGATCCAGGTGGCGTCCCATCGGCCCAGCAAACGCCGTGGCCCGAGCGCCTGCGGCCAGGTTCCGCGCTCGGCGCGAAACGGGATCACCCGCGGTCCGCGGTTGCCTACGTTGCGGTAGGCGCCGTTGAGCGAGTCCCCGGCGAGACCCGCGGTGATGATGGCGGCGTAGTCCGCCATCTCCAGCACCACGGAGTCCCCCCGGAGTGCGACCGAAGAGAACGGTTGGCACTTGTCACCGTTGCACAGCTCGCCGGCGAGTCGCCCGTCCCGCCGTTCCAGGGTCAGTCCGAACCGCAGCTCGCCCCCCGCCACATCGAGCGCTGCTCGCCACGGCCCTTCCGGCGAGGACGGAGCTACGAACCCGCCCATGAACACCAACGCCAGAAGCGCGACCCCTCTCATTGCGCCTCCAGTCCCGCGGGCGATGCACTGAGCCCTCCGCCGAGGTAGCGCTCGCCGGCCTCCACTTTCGCCTCGATGGTGTTCCCGCGCCACGGCGCAGGGCAGGGGAACGCCGAGCTGTAGGCGCAGAACGGATTCCGCGCGCGATTGAAGTCCAGCCGATAGCGAC
>DATLHD010000250.1:0-10471 GCA_035540075.1 Gemmatimonadales bacterium | reverse complement strand
GTCTCGACCACCGCGTGGATCTGCGCGTCCGTGGGCTCGGGCGTGAGCAGGAGGTCCGCCACCCGGCGCCGGTCGGCGTCGCCCATCTTCGGCAGCGCCGCGATGAGCGGGAGGGTGACCTTGTGCTCGCGGAGGTCGGAGCCGGTGGGCTTCCCGGTGACGCTGGGATCCCCCACGTAGTCGAGGAGATCGTCCACGATCTGGAACGCCATCCCCAGCGCCTCACCGAAGCGGCGGAGCGCCAGCCGCTCCTCGGCGGCCGCTTGCAACGCGCCGACCTCGCACGCCCCGGAGACCAGCGAGGCGGTCTTGGACTGGATCAGGAGATCGTAGTCCTCCTCCGAGTACTGCAGCGGATCATGGGCCAGGAGCTGGCGCATCTCGCCCACGGTCATCTCGTTGGTGACCCGGCTCAGGACCCGGAGCGGCTCCAGGTCGCCCAGGCCCACCAGCTCGATAACCGCGCGGGAATAGAGATAGTCGCCCATGATCACCGAGATCTGGTGACTGAAGAGGGCGTTGATCGTCGGCATCCCGCGGCGCAGCACCGAGTGGTCCACCGAGTCGTCGTGCACCAGCGTGGCCAGGTGAATCAGCTCCACCACCGCGGCCAGGGTGGTGGCGCGCGGGTCGGGACCGCCGGTGGCCTCGTCGGCGAGGAGCAGGAGCGTGGGCCGGAACAGCTTCCCCTGCATCCGGAAGAGATGAGCGTTGACCTCGGTGATGAGACCGAAGTCGGCCTCGACCACCCGGCGCAGCTCCTGTTGCACCTTCTCCAGCCGGGCGCGGAGCGGGCGCTGGATGTCGGCGAGGGAGACCGGCGCGGTCCGGGGGCTCACTTGTGCCGGTCCGCGGCGAGGCGATGCATGCGGTCGCTCAGGTCCATGAAGCGGATGTCCACGGCGAGGGCTCGCTCGTAGCTGGTGATCGCCTCCGGCTCCTTCCCCTGGGCCTCCGCGGCGCGGCCCAGCCAGTACAGCAGGCCGATCTTGGCGTCGTCCCCGTCGTCCACCGTATCCACGGCGCGCCGGAGCACCGTCTCCGAGATCGCATACTGGCCTTTGTCGTAGAAGCAGATGCCGAGCGCCTCCGAAGTGCGGAGCCGCCCCTCGGGCGAGCGAAGCGCCTTCTGGAACTCCGCGATCGCCTCGTCCAGCAGCCCCATCTCCTTGAAGGCGATGCCCAGGTCATAGTGCGCCTGGTAGTCCTCGGAGTCGAGGTTCTGCTCGATGCCGCGCTTGAACTGCTCCAGGATCTCCTGGAATTCCTTCTGCTCGTCCTGCTCCTTCGGGTCCGCCCGGTCGATGCGCATGCGCGTGTCGCGCGGGGAGCTCTCCTCGAAGATCATCGAGCCCAGATCCACGAACGAATCCGAGCCCGCGGCGGGACGAGGCGCGGGAGCTGCCGCGGCGGGACGACCTTCCGCCGCCGGGCGCGGAGTCCCCGCACGCACGGCGGGAGCACTCGGAGGTGGCGCCGGCTCCGGCCCTTGCTGCAGCTTGGCGAGGGCGGCGATCGCGTGGGCGTTTTCCGGGTCATGCTCATGCACCCGACCGTACACCGCGAGGGCCTTGTCCGTCGCACCCATGCGCGCCAGCGCGTCGCCCAGGGAGAGATAGGCGGCGAGCAGCGGGGTGCGATCGCCCGATTGGAAGGCGACCTCCACCCGCTTCTGGTGGTGCCGGATCTTGTCCGGAGCCAGCAACACCAGTCGCTCCGCGACGTCCGTGGCCCGGCCCCACTCGCCCAGTCGCTCGAACCCGTCGAGCGCCAACTCCAGCTCCTCGAGCCCGCGAGTCTCCTCGCCGCCGGCCAGCAGCCGGTCCGCCAGAAGAAGGTGAAGCTCCGGGTTGTCGGGATCCTCGAGGATGAGGCTCTCCAGCTCCACGACGCTCGGCGCTCCGCTCGGCTCGACCGGTACCAGCGGCAGGTCACCCAGCGGTGCCGCTGGCTCCGGCTCGCTGTCCCCTGCCTCATCGAGCGCCGGCTCTATCAGGCCCAGATCCATGTCTGATCCGGGCTCAGCGAATGCGATGGGCTCGCCCGGCGGTGAGACGATCAGATCGTCCGTCACTCCCAGCAGCTCATCGTCACCGGTCGTGATCGCAGACTCGTCCAGAGCCTCGGCCGCGTCGCCGATAAACTCCAGATCGGTGGCCTCGACCCGCTCGAGGTCGGGATCGGGCTCCAACCCGGAGGCCTCCAGATCAAGCTCGGCTGTCTGCTCCAGGCCGGGAACGGACTCGACCCGCTGCTCGATGGTCGCCGCCTGCTCAGGACTGATCGGCTCGGACGTCAAGAGGCCGTCGGGTGGTGCCACTTCGGACGCCGCGGGCGGGCTCACGGGCATGTCGAAACCGGTGTCGAGGAACACGAGGCCCATCGGAGCCTGACGCTGCGGCCTGGGTGATTCGTCCGCCGATTGGGACTGGGGCCGCTCCTGCGGCGGCCGCTGCCCGGCCCGCTCGGCGCCGCGGCCCTCGATCTCGCCGGCCAGTTTCTCCAGCTGCTCCCGAGCCTCGTCCTCGCGCGAGGAGGCACGCAGCAGCTCGACCAGCATGAGGCGGATCTCCTGGCTGCCGGAGAACTGATCGGCGAATTCCTCCACCGAGGTGAAGGCCAGATCGAGCTGGCCCAGCGCGTTCATCCGCTCCAGAAACTCGATCAGGTTCCGCTTGGCTTCGATGACGACGTTCTTGCGCGCGTGCAGCTGGGCGAGCTTGAGGTAGGTCTGGGTGCGCCCGGGGTTCACCCGAAGGATCTTCCCGCAGAGCGCGATCGCATTGTTGAAGAAGCCCTGATCGGCGTAGAGGTCGACCGCGCGCTCGTAGGAGCGCACCGCGGCCGCGGTGTCGTTGGTCTTGAGGTAGAGGTCGCCGACCCGGTTATAGAGGGAAAGATCGGGAGAGGTCTCCTGTCCCGACTCGATCTGCTGAATGGCCTTGAGGTAGACCTCGATGGCCCGCCGCCAGTCCTCCTTCTGCTCGAACTTGCGCGCCGTGTCCTTGAGCTTTTCGAGGTTCATGCGACTCGGGCGGCAAAGGGGGACTCAGGGCATAAGGGGTTCAGCGGCCGAAAGATACCGGGACCGGTGCAAGCTGGGCAAGAATCCGGGGGCGGCGCTTCAGGGCCGCGGATCGAGCTCCCCCGCGCCGACCGCCATCGCCAGCCGCTCCAGGTCGGGGGCCGGCGGCCGGTCCGCGTCCAGAGGGAGGACCGGGGGAGTGAGCGCGCGCAGCCGCTGATAGAGCACCTCCACTCCCCGCCCCGGCCGGAGCGGCCGCAGGAACTCGAGGCCCTGGGCCGCGCAGAGGAGCTCGGCCCCGACCACCCGCTGGGCGTTGGCCAGGATCCGCTGCGCCTTCCAGGCGGCCGCCATCCCCATGGGGACGAAGTCCTCCTGGTTGGCGTCGGTGGGAATGGAGCCGATACTGGCCGGCATGGCCAGCGCGCGCGACTCCGCGACCAGCGAAGCGGCGGAGATCTGGACCATCATGAAGCCGGAGCAGAGCCCCGGGTCCGCGGTGAGGAAGGCGGGCAATCCCTGGGACAGATCGGGATTCACCAGCCGCTCCACCCGCCGCTCCGCGATGGCCTGGAGCGTGGTCAGGGCGGTGGCGAGGAAGTCGAGCGCCTGCGCCACCGGCTGCCCGTGGAAGTTCCCGCCCGAGATCACGTCGCCTTCGGGGAAGACCAGCGGGTTGTCGGTCGAGGCGTTGAGTTCCACGGTGACGGTCTCACGGGCGAAGCGGATCGCATCGGCTACCGCGCCGAGCACCTGGGGAGCGCAGCGGAGCGAGTAGGCGTCCTGCACCCGCGGATCGTTCTCGCGGTGCGACTCCCGGATCTCACTGTCGGCCAGGAGCCCGCGCATCAGCTCGGCAGCCTCGAGCTGCCCGCGGTGCGGCCGCGCCTCGTGGATCCTGGGGTCGAGCGGCGCCGGCGTCCCCCGCAGCGCCTCGAGGCTCATCGCGGCCGCGCCCGCCGCCGTTCGCCACAGCACCTCGGCATCGTGCACCAGGAGCGCGAGGAGCGCCGTCTGCGCCTGGGTGCCGTTGATGAACGCCAGCCCCTCCTTGGGGGCGAAGCGGAACGACCGAAGGCCCGCCCGTCGCAGCGCGTCCGCGGCCGACTCCGGGCCGCTCGTGCCGAGCACGTCGCCTTCGCCCATGAGCGCGAGGGCGATGTGGCTCAGCGGCGCGAGGTCACCGCTCGCGCCCACGCTGCCCTGCTCCGGCACCAGCGGGACGATCCCCGCGTTGAGCATCGCCACCAGCGCCTCGACCAACTCCGGGCGAACCCCGCTGGTCGGCCGGAGGAGCACGTTGGCCCTCAGCAGCATGACCGCGCGGACCACCCCCGGCGCGAGCGGCGCGCCGACGCCCGCGGCGTGGCTGCGGATCAGGTTGACCTGGAGCGCGTCCAGCCGGTCGGGCGCGATGCGCACGTTCGCGAGCTTGCCGAATCCGGTGTTGATGCCGTAGATGGTCTGCCCCGAAGTGATGGCCTGCTCGACGAGACGACGGCTCGCGACCAGGGCGTCGCGAGCCGTCGAGTCGATCCGGGGCGTGGCCCCCGGCTCGCGGGCGATGCGGACCACATCGCCGATCGCGAGCGAGCGGCCGTCGAGCGTGATCGGCGCGGGCGTCATTGCCGCGACGCCTGCCTCACGATCAGCTCCGGATTGCCGGGATCGGGCTGATAGGCCCAGTCCAGGATCAGGAACGTGCTCCCCACGTGCTGCACCCTGACGGCGCCATAGCGGGGAAAGCCGTCCCCACCGTCCATCTCGAAGACGTAGCCGAAGCCCGGCAGCGCCTGGATCGGGGAGGTGCGATAGCCGCCCGCGTCGCTGAAGTCCGGCGCGAAGTCGATGCTGGTGAGGTCCTGCACCGGGTCCGCTTCGTCATAGTACTCGACGCCGGTTCCCCCCCGCACCGGGGTCAGGAAGAGATCGCCGTTGCCATCCCGGTCCACGAAGAAGTCGATGTCCGGCGAGCTGGCATTGCCCACCCGGCCCAGCTCGTCCAGCTCCACCGAGCCATTCTGGTTGGCGTCGTCCCAGAATCGGAAGCCGGAGTTGTTCCCGGTGACCGGCGCAGCCGCGAGGGCGATGTTGCGCGAATCGAAGCGGGGCGTGTCGCCGCGCAGGGGCGACCGTTCGCTCTCCAATCCGTCCACGCTGACCGCGGTCACCGTGAAACACCGCGGGATACCGTTCGCCAGCGCGGCCACCAGAAACTCCGGCGCGACCGTGGTGCCCTCCACCGCGAAGTCGGTCCCGCACTCGCCCGTGTCGATATCGAAGGAGGCGCCGTAGATCTGGTAGTTCCCGAAGATGTCGGGATTGTTCTGGAACGGGTTGTCCGACCACACCAGCGCGATGGCGCCGTCCAGCGACGTGCTCGAGAGGGTGGCGGGCGCCTCGGGGGTGATGCCGGGTCCGCTCGGGTCATTGTTGTCGTCGCCGCAGGCGGCGAGCAGGATCAAGGCTGGGATCCACCAGTGGCGCATGACATGGCTCCGTGAGGGATGAGCGCACCGACGGCAGGAGGTGTGCCAGGCGGTCAGGGGGTAGGACGGGGCGGTGACCCGCCCCCAGCCCGATAGAGCCTGCATGGTCCCACCTCTGTGCATGATCGCATCCTACCGCCTGTCCACCCGATAGGACACACTATTCCTCGAACGTCGTCTGGTCGTAATCGAACTTCAGGTCCGGCAGATCGGTCAGGTAGATCGAGAAGTAGATCGCAAACGTTCCCGAGGGATTCCGAACGAAGTTGAACCCCGCCCGCCACTCGTGCAGATCGCGCTCCAGGCGGATGACTTGCGACTCGAATGTGCCGTCGGTGATGCTGTACTGGGTGGACCAACTCAGGCCCCAGAACGGCGTCGGCGAGAAATTGGTGGTCAGGTTCACGCTCTGGTCGTCCTGCTGCACTCGCCCCGGAATCGGTCGGGCGCGGGTGAGCGAATACTGGAAGCTGGCCGAGAACGCGCGCCCACCGCCCCGAATCGGCGCCTGGTTGGTGCTGTAGAACGACCCGGGTCGGGTGCGCCGACCCGACTCGGCGATGTATCGCGGGATCTCCTGGTCCCGCTCTCGCGCGGCACGATCCGGAGCCTTCCCGATTCCAAAGATGGCTCCCAGTCCGCGAAACGTGTTCCCGGAGATGGAGAAGCTCGCGTCCACCCGCTGCAGGAAGGGATCGAAGTCGGAGGTATCCACCCCGACCTGTCCCCGCCACAAGTCGTGACTCAGGGTCAGGCTGAAGCCCGGCAGCATGTCGCTGAGGAACGTGTTGGTCAGCGCCTGGGTGGCCCAGCCGGTGCGGCCCGGTTGCTTCGCCTGCTCGAAGTCGTAGGTCATCGGACTGGTGCTGATGCTGAGGACCCGGAGCTTCGGCGCGTCGGCGGAGCTGGTGTCCTGACCCTCCGGCTTCCGCTTCCCCTCGAACGACTGCGAGAGCCCGACTTGCAGCGCCTGGCGGGCCAGGCTGCGGAGTTGAGGGACCTGTCCCGGTGGCACGGTGGCGCGCGCGAACTCCTCGGGAACATCGGCGGCCGGCTCGTAGCTGTACGAGATCACCGGGGACAGACTGTGCCGGATCCGCTGCAGCGGCCCGATTCCGGGAAAGAACGCGAACAGCGTGGGCGTGGAAGTCACCCCGATGCGGAACCGCTTCCCCTGGTGCACCCAATCGCCGTTGGTGTTCCGGTTCCGCAGCATGAACGGGCCGCCGGTGGTGTTGGAGATGCCGAGTGAGGGTTGAAGCTTCCAGGACCCGCGGAAGAGAATCGGCAGGTTGATCCCGGTATTCCAGTCCACGCTGCTCGCGAAGTCGCCGGAAAACGTCCGGTTCACCGTGATCGAGTCGGCGGGATCGTCACTCGCGGGGTCATCGATCCTGAAGGTCTGCGTCTCCAGGCCGGTGCTGGTCTGGTCGGTCGCCTGGATCGAGTTCTGCCAGTTGAACGAGCCGAGCCGCAGCGGAGTGTCGAAGTTGAACGCGGTGACTCGGGAGCTCACGTCGCGCAGCACGGTGTCGACCGCACCGCCGGGCAGGACCTGGAAGAGCGAGTCCCGGTTCGGGTCGGAGGTCGTGTTGTTGGTGAAGCTGAGCCCCGGCGACCAGGTGATGTCCGAGCCGAGCGCCAGCGGCGCCGGGGAGATGGTCACCGCCGGCAGCAGCTGCTGCACGCCGCCGTCACTGATGTCCTGGCGGCGGTTGCCGCCCAAGCTTATCTGGCCCCAGTTGTAGCGCTTGGAAAAGTTCGCCGAGCTGGTGATCTGCTGGGTGTTCTGCAGCGGATCGATCGCATTGTCCCGCACCACGCGGGTGTCGCTGGCGTAGTTGAAATCGACGTTCAGGCTGGTCGAGAGGTCGAATTGCTGCCGGTGGTCCCACCGGACGGCCAGGCCCGATCCCCCTTCCGACTCCCGTTGCTGGTTGAAGCCCAGGGATCCCGCCAGGAAACGGTTCAGGATCCGGTACTGCCCCGTGACGCCGTACTGGACGTAGCGGTTGGCGAACCAGTCCAGTCGGCCGGTGAAGTCGAGGTAGTCGTTCGGCACCCAGTAGTAGCCGAGGTTCGCCACCTGGCGGTTGTAGCCGGGCGTGGGACGAATCAGGTCGTTGATCCCGAACTGGGGAATGAGGATGCCGGAGTGCCGCCCCGGGCGCATGTCCTGGAAGATGAACGGCAGCCAGAGAATGGGGACGTCGCGCACATACAGCGTCACCGGCCGCGCCACCATCACCGAGCGTGAGACCCACTTCATCTGCCGGGAGGAGAAGTGATAGTGGGGCGAGGGCAGGTCGCAGCTGGTGATGTCGCTCGACCCGGCGTAGATCCGGCTGGAGCTGGAGTCCTGCGCCACGTTGCCCCGCAGGAACCAGACGGTGGAGCCCTCGTTGAAGTTGGTCAGCGCGTCCCGGATCATCCCTCGCCGGCGGCAGACGTCATAGCTGATCCCTTCGCCTACCAGCACCTGCCCCTCGTCGAAGAGGTGCGGATCGCCCGAGGCCGCCAGCAGACAGCTGTCGCGCCGATAGGTGATCGAGTCGGCCTCGAGCATCGCCCCCTGTCGCTCGGTCAGAGCCTGGCCCTGGAGCCGGACCTCCTGGCTCTCCACGAACACCGTCGCCGAGTCGGCGCGGTACCTGGTGGGGCGATACCCCTGCCGGTTGAGCAGCGCGTTCACCACCGAGTCGGGCTGGGCGAAGCTGCGGGACGGCGCCGTCGGCAGGCCCAGACGTCTGGCGGTGGCGCTGTCGAGCGACTGGCCCGGCCGGGAGTCCTGATCCCCCTCCCCCTCGAGGCCGGTCTCGAGGGTATCCGCCCCGCGCAGCGAGTCCGCGGTGGGCCGGCCGGCGCGGACCGGTTCCTGGGCCAGGCCCGGGGTCGCGCCGACGCCCAGGGCGAGCAGCACCAGCGCGGCGATGCCGGCCTCCTTGGCCCGCCGCCGGTGCACGATGGCGGAGCCGGCCACACCGACCTCGTAGAGGAAGAGCAGTGGCACCGTCATCATGATCATCGAGAGCAGGTCGGCCCCGGGCGACAGCACGGCCCCGGCGACGAAGGAGCAGACGATGGCGTAGCGCCGGAACCGGTGCAGCTCCCCCGGCCCGATCACCCCCAGCCAGGAGAGGATCACCATCACCAGCGGCAGCTCGAACGAGATCCCGAGTGCGAGCACCACCTGGAGCACGAAGCCGAACCAGGCGTCGTAGGTGATGAAGGGCGCGATGGCCTCGCTCTGGAAGCTGAACAGCACCCGGAGCGCCTGCGGCACCACGAACAAATACGCCAGGGTGGCGCCGGTGAGAAACAGGACCAGACCGACGAACAGCGACGGCACCAGGGCCTTCTTCTCCCGCTCGTAGAGCGCGGGGGCCAGAAAGGCCCAGAGCTGCCAGAGGATGATCGGAGAGGCGAGCACCAGCCCGACCACGAACCCGAGCTTGAACACGATCATCAGGGGCTCGGTCGGGCTGGTGACGATCAGCTTGCCGCCGGTCAGGTACTTCGCGATCGGAGCCTTGAGGACGGTGACCAGCTGGAACCGCTCCACCGCCCAGAGCCCGATCGCGAACCCGATCACCACGGCGGCCAGCGACCGCAAGATGCGCAGGCGCAGCTCCTCGAGGTGATCGAGGAACGGCATCTCCCCCGCGGAACCGGTCATGGGGGTGGGCGGACGCCCGGGCTCAGCGCCCGAGCACCTTCAATCTGTCGCGAGCCAGAGCGGCCTCGTCGGACTGCGGGTACTTCTGCGTCACCCGCTGGTACGCGTCCCGGGCGCCTGCCATGTCCTTCCGCCGCTCGGCCAGAAGGCCGAGGTTGTAGAGCGCAGACGCGGCCCGAGGCGACGCCGGGTACTTATCCACCACCTCGCGGTAGTAGGCGGCCGCGGAATCGGGATTCTCCGAGGCGAAGCTCTGGCCGATGAAATAGAGCGCGTCCGGTGCCCGCTCGCTGGTGGGGTACTGGCGCAGCATCTCCCGCAAGCCAAGGCGGGCGGTGGAGAGACTTCCGCGCCGGAGCTGCGCCAGCGACGCCTCGTACATCTGGTCCGCCGACGCGGTGCCGCCTTGCGGCGTGGGCCGCGCGCTGTCGCTCGGAACGGGCGCCGCTTCCATCTGCGCGCCCCGCGCCTCCAGCCGGGTGCGGAGCTCGGTGAGCCGCTGCTGGCTCTGGCCCGTGAGCTCCTGCAGCTGCACCAGCTGCTGCTGGATGTTGTAGAGGTCGGTGGAGAGATCGCCCCGGACCTGCGCGACCGAGCGTCGCGTGGCATTGAGCGAGTCCATGATCTGCCGCTGCACCTGGATGATCTGATCGAGCTGCGCCGCGCGGGCCGAGTCGCGTCGGGCCATCTCCGCCTTCAGCAGCACGACCTCGCCCTGCACCAGCTGCACATCGGTCTTCGAGGCTCCGCAGCCCCCGAGCCCCGCCCCCGCGACCAGCGCGGGGGCGAGCACGCCCGCCAGGAAACCGAGACGCGATCTCACTGCGGGGCGACGAGGTTTTCGCCGCCGGCCGTCACCTCGAACTCATCGCGGCGGTTCTGGGCGTAGGCCGCCTCGTCGGCGCCGGGATTGAGCGGTCGCTCCTCCCCGTACGACACCACCTCGATCCGCGCAGCGTCCACGCCCTTGCTCTCGAGATAGCGCTTCGCCGCGGCCGCGCGCCGGTTGCCCAGGGCGAGGTTGTACTCGTCGGAGCCGCGATCGTCCGCGTGGCCCGCGATGCGGATCCGCACGTTCGTGGTGGCGGCGAGGACGGCGGCCTTGCGGTCCAGGGTTCCCTGATCGGCGGAGCGGATGTCGGCCTTGTCGAACTCAAAATTGATCATCGTGCCCAGCTCCGCGGCCAGCGCCCGGGCGCGCTCGGCGGCCTCGCGCTCCATCCGCTCGCGCTCGAGTCGCTCCCGCTCGGCGCTGTCGTCCACGGGCGCAGGAGCCGGCGG
>DATLHD010000249.1:0-2273 GCA_035540075.1 Gemmatimonadales bacterium | reverse complement strand
AAGGACACCGCGTTCGAGCGGCTCAAGCTCCTGGCCGACGACGTCGAGGCCATCGCCAACATCGACCGCCAGCTCGCGGCGTTCCATCAGGAGATGCTGCGTGACCTCGAGCCGCGCCTCGCGCGGCTGGATGTGCTGCTCGGCGGGATGGAGAGCCGCGGGATGCGGTTCTTCGACGAGAACGTGCGGCTGGGCCGCATCAAGACGCTGCTCGACAGCGAAGGGGTGAAGCGAGCGTTCGCCCACGAGGTCGTGGCCGAAACGCCCCAGGAGATCGAGGCCGAGGTGGGCCGGGTGATCGACTGGATCGTCGAACGCAACCTCCGGGTGTGGCAGGATATCCAGGCGTACGTTGCGCGGCAGGCGACCCGGCATCGCGAGGGGATCATCGGCGACGTCGGCTCGAGCTTCTCGTACAATCGCCAGGCGCTGCTCGACTCGGTGGGGCGGGTCTCCCGCGAGGTGATCGGCGGCTATGACCGCGAGCGCGAGGCCATGGCGATCGCGAACGAGGTGCAGGGCACCTTCGCCACCACCGCGCTGGCCGAGGCGGGAGCGATCGGACTCGGCACCCTGGTGGCCACGGTGCTGACCGGCGCCGCGGCCGACCTGACGGGCATTCTGCTGGCCGCAGCGCTCGCGGTGGGCGGGTTCTACGTGATTCCCCGGAAACGGCGGCAGGCGCAACAGGACTTCCGTCGGCGGGTGCAGGAGATCCGGACCCGGCTCAAGGAGGGGCTCACCCGTCAGGTCCACCACGAAGTGACGCAGTCCACCGACCGGATCAACGAAGCCATCGCACCTTACCGGCGGTTCGTGCACGGCCAGCAGCAACGGATCAACGAGGCGCGTGGCGAGCTGGTCGCCACCGAAGACGCGCTGCTCCGACTTCGCGGAGAGATCGAGCGGCGCTAAGAGAAACGGCAGGGATACGGCAATGGCTACGAGACGTCGCGGTCTGATTCGGGTAGTGAAGGACACGATCAACGGATTCAGCGAGGACGATTGCCCGACCATGGCGGCCGCCCTCTCCTACTACACGGTCTTTTCCCTCCCTCCCCTCCTGGTCCTTCTGCTGACCATCCTCGGCGCGGTGCTCGACCCGCAGGACATCCAGGGCAACATCGAGGCGCAGATCCGGAGCGCGATGGGGCCGGCCGGAGCCAGCCAGATCCACACCATCCTGGCCAACGCCGATCGGCCCGGCGGCTATTCGCTGCCGGCCATCCTGAGCGTGGTCGCCCTGGTGCTCGGCGCGACCGGCGTGTTCGGCCAGCTGCAGGCGGCGTTGAACAAGGCCTGGGGCGTCGCGCCCGACCCCACGAAGGGTGGGATCAAGTACCTCCTGTTGAAGCGCTTGTTCGGGATGGGCATGGTGCTGGGCCTCGCCTTCATCCTCCTGGTCTCGCTGGTGGTGAGTGCCGTCCTCTCCGCCTTCGGTGACCAGCTGGGGCGGTTTCTGCCCTCCGGTCTCTCGGCACCGGTCCTCGAGGCCATCAATTTCGCGGGCTCGCTCGCCGTCATCTCGATCCTGTTCGCCGCGATCTTCAAGATTCTGCCCGATGCCAGGATCTCGTGGCGCGACGTCCGGGTGGGCGCGGTGGTGACCGGCCTTCTGTTCGTGGGCGGCAAGTTCGCCCTCGGGCTATACCTGGGCCACAGCAACCCCGGCGAGGCGTTCGGGGCGGCCGGGGCGCTCGCCCTGATGCTGGTGTGGATCTACTACTCCTCCATGATCGTGCTGCTGGGAGCGGAGTTCACCCAGGTATGGGCCGAGGAGCGGGGCAGGGGGATCGTACCCGAGCGGGGGGCGGTGCGGGTGGTTCGGGAAACGCGGCGGCTGGCGGAGAGTCACTAGCGGGTGACACTGAAGTCCGCTTTCCGCCGGCTCAAGTCCGCCCTCGGGCTCGACGTCTACCGCCGCCCCGAGATATCGGTGGAGACTGTCCGCCTCGGTGACCCCGGCGGTCACTGGTGCATTGCCCCTGGCGCTCTCGGCGCCGGAACGGTCTACGCCTTCGGCGTCGGCACCGACATCAGCTTCGAGCGCGACCTGCTCGCCCGCTGCGGCGTGACGGTACATGCGTTCGATCCCACCCCTATCGCCCTGGAGTGGGCCGCCGCGCAGCGGCTGCCCGAGCGGTTCGTGCTCCATCCCTACGGCGTCGCCGATTTCGACGGCACCGCTCGCTTCGCCGCACCGAGAAAGCGCAAGTTCGCGTCCTTCAGCATGGTGCGGCAGGAGGGCGTGGGCCCTGCCGTGGAGGCCCCCG
>DATLHD010000248.1:0-3049 GCA_035540075.1 Gemmatimonadales bacterium | reverse complement strand
GTGCTACGACGAGGCGCTCCGCTACGCGCAGCAGCGGGTGATGTTCGACCGGCCCATCGCGCAGACGCAGATCCAGCAGGTGCGGCTGGTGGATATGCTGACCGAGATCACCAAGGCGCAGTTCATGACCCTCCAGCTCGGTCGGCTCAAGGACGCCGGCACCATGACGCCGGACCAGGTCTCGCTGTGCAAGCGGAACAACGTGAACATGGCCTGCGACATCGCGCGCGAGGCCCGGCGGCTGCTCGGCGCGAACGGGATCCTGGCCGAGTATCACTCGATGCGGCACATGGCGAACCTCGAGTCGGTCTATACCTACGAGGGCACCCACGACATGCACTCGCTCATCGTGGGTCAGGCCATCACTGGGCTGAGCGCCATCCAGTGAGATAGCTCACCGCTCCGGCTTCCCGGCGGGCACCCTTGGGAACCAGCTACCCGAGAGGGACCGATGGTGGAGCGCGACGCGAAGGGGGCCATGCCGGCATGCGCCCCTTCACTTCGTTCAGGGTGACATGTCGGGTGTTAGAGGCAACAAGCCCGCGTGACGCGCGGCCCCCTCGTACGTAATCCTTCTCGTGAGCCTGCCACTCGTGTCCGCTCCCGATATGCCAGCCCCCTCCGAATCCGCGCCGGCACAGGCCGCGGAGACGCTCTGCCGCGAGTGGTACGAGACGTACGGGACGGCGGTCTACAACTACTTCCGGTTCCACGTCCCGCTCCCCGACGTCGCCGAGGATCTCACCGCCGAGACCTTCCTGAAGGTGGTGCGGGCGGCGGACCGCTTCGATCCGGCCCGCGGCACTGCGAAGGCCTGGATTCTCACGGTAGCCCGGAACGCCCTGGGCGATTGGCGCCGGCGCGCCCGGCTCCGGCAGTACGTCGCCCTCGGCACCATGCACGACCTGATCTACGAGGCTCCTTCTCCGGAAGAGCGGCTCCTGCGCGAGGAAGAGGTCGGGCGGCTGCTCGACGCCGTCGCGACGCTGGGCGAGGCCGACCGTGAGCTGATCGGCCTGCGCTACGGGAGCGGGCTCGACACCGCCGAGGTGGCGCAGATCCTCCGGATCAGCGAAGGCAGCGTACGCACCAGGCTCTGGCGAGCGCTCGGCAAGCTGCGAGAGGTCCTGGCCCCATGAGCGAGCCGGAGCTTCGGGAGCTGGATCGGAGGCTTCGGGGCATCGCCTTTACCCCGCGCGCGTCGCTCGGCCCCGAGATCCTCGGCCGCGTGCGTCGAGGCGAGCCCCCCGCCGGGGCAGGCCCCCCTCGGCGACGCCGGCAGGCCCTCGCCACCGTCATGGCGGCCCTGCTCGCCGCAACGGCGGGCGCGATCCTGCTGCGTGCCACGGGCTCGGTGACGGTGGACCGCTGCTGCTACGATCTCGACGGCGGCGGGGACGCCGATGACGGCGTGCTGGTGCTCGCGGAGCGGGATGCCAGGGTGCATCACCTTCGCATCTATGAGGACATCGACCGTTCGCGCAGCTTCACCGAAAGCGATCTCGTGCGACTCGACCGCGGGGCCAGCCCCGCCATGCACCGCGCTGCTACCGGAAGACTGGTCACCATTGAGCACTGCTGCGTCGACTTCGACGGCGGAGGGCCGGCCGACGACGGGCTGGTTATCATCGGCGTTCCGCCCGACCGCGTGGTGATGGCCGCGATCTACGAGCGCCGGCCCGGTGACGCCGCCGGCTCGGCAGGTTTTCCCCTCCGCTAACCCCGTATCTGACCTCGATGACCGCATGAAGCTCGCGAGCCTGCTCGTGACTGCCGGACTGTTCGGCGTCGGGGCCGCGCACGCCCAGGTGCCCGACACGGCCGCGGCGGACACCGGCGCCTTCGCGCTGCCTCCGATCGAGGTCGTCGGAACGATTCGGCCGGACGCCGGCCCCACCGTCGGATCCGGCGTGCCGGCTCGGGTGACGACGCTTGGAGCGGAGGACGTCGACGCCTATGAGCCGCGGGTGCTGTCCGACGCGATGCGGCAGGTTGCGGGCTTCTCCACCTACGATGACCTGGGAAGCCCCTACAAGCTCAACATCTCCTCGCGAGGCTTCTACTCTTCGCCGGTGGTGGGTCTGCCGCAGGGCGTCGCGGTGTTCCTCGACGGCGTGCGGATGAACGAGCCGGAGGCCTCGCAGGTCAACTTCGATCTGCTCCCGATGGATCACATCCAGCGCATCGAGGTACTGTCCGGCAACGGCTCGCTGCTGGGCCGCAACGCCCTGGGTGGAGCGGTCAATCTGGTTACCGCGCGGGGCACAGGGCCCACCAGTGGCACGCTCGAGCTGTCGGGCGGCAGCTTCGGCACGGCCCGAGGTGAGGCCAATGTCTCCGGTCTGACCGGCGGCGGCGTGGACTGGTACCTAGGCGGGAACTACAACCGGGAGGACGGCTGGCGCGACGTGACCGGGGCCGAGCAGTACAGCGGGTTCGTGAACCTGGGGAAGCTGAATGACACCCGTGGCACCCGGTTCCAAGGAATGTATGGCAACTCCCTGGTGCACGCGGCGGGCTCGCTGCCGGAATCCATCTTCGAGTCCAGCCCGGACTCCAACCTCAGCGCCAACGACTACGAGGACCTCTGGTCCTACCAGGGCTCGCTCCAGGGGTACACCCAGCTCGGCACCGGCCGCGGGTCGGCGACGGTGTATTTCCGCCGCAGCCGTGCCGAGCGGTTCAACGTCAACCAGGCGCTGGATCCGGACGTCTTCGGCATCTCCTATAACAGCAGCTTCGGTTACACCGCCGACTACCGCTGGGCCACGCTGCTGGATGAGAATCTCGCGCTGAGTCTGCGGGGTGGCGTGGACGGCAGCATCAACCAGGTGAAGATCGACATCTTCTCCGACTCGGTGAAGTTCGGGGGCGACCGGTCGTCGACCACCCAGGTGAGGAGCCCGATCTGGGACATCGCGCCCTTTCTCATGGCTGATCTGACGCGAGGGGCGGTCACATTATCGGCCGGCGCGAGGTACGACTACGTCCGCATCCCATTCGAGAATCTGCTCGACCCTTCGGCGGACACGGTGGGTCGCTACAGCCG
>DATLHD010000247.1:0-10506 GCA_035540075.1 Gemmatimonadales bacterium | reverse complement strand
GTGCTCAGCATCGGGGTCACCTACGCCAACCCCGGCGCGCTCCGGCCCGGGGGCACGGGTTTACCGGTCGATGCCGGCTGGACCTACGAGCGGGTGGTCTCTGCCTCGGGAGGCAACGTCCCCGACGTCCACCGGGTCCGGGCCCGGCTCCGCCTCTATTTCGGGATCTGGTGATCCGGGCCGCGTTGGGAGGGCGTTCCGCCCCCGGGATTCTCGCGTAATATTCGGGGGATGATCTCAAACCCTACGAGGGGGCCGATGAGGGGTGCGGGTGGTACTCCGGGTGGCCTCGGGACCTTCCTCGCGGGCTCCGCGATGGTGGTGGCCGGTGGCTACCTTCTGCTCACCCGGGTCACGGTGTCCTCAGGGCTCTGGATGCTCTGGGGCTACAACGCTTTCGGGTTGTCGCTCGTCCCTCTCCTGGTCGGCATCGGCATCCTGTTCTTCGACGGCCGCTCCCTCATCGGTTGGGTGCTCACCGCGGCTGGGGCGCTGATCATCTTGGTCGGGATCATCGCCAACCTGCACGTGTACTTCATGCCCACGTCGCTGTTCGACACCCTGCTGATTCTGGGCCTCCTGGCCGGCGGGCTCGGACTCGTGGCTCGCTCGCTCCGGGCCCAAGGTAGCGGCGGCGCCGATTCCTACCCGGCGGGCAGGGTGACGCCTTGATGGTCAGCCTGCGCGGCCCCGCCGAGCACACAGCGGAAGACGCTACCCCCGGCGAGTTGCGCCGCTCGGTCCTCATTCTCCTGTTGATGCTTGCGGCGCTGGCCCTGCTGGTGACACCGCTCCTCCGGGACCTGCCACTGCTCGGCAAGAGCACTCGGACGGCGATCCTGGCGTGGCTCCTGGTGGGGCTCGCGCTCTACTGGATGTACGCGGGCATGGGCTATCGGCCGCTGCTGCTGGTGCAGCTGCTGCTCTTCTCCGCGGCCGCGGCATTGCTGAGCGTGAAGCTGCTGCTGGTGGTCGTCTCGATCGAATCGCTCACCATCCTTCGATGGTTCGCGCGCTGGCTCATCATGGCGGGAGCGGTGGTGGCGGGCGCCAACCTCACGGGCATGCTGATCGCCCTGACGCTCAAACGGACAGGACCGAGCGGACAGGCCTAGCGGCGGGCCGCTTTCTCCTTGCGGAGCAGCGCCTGCGCGTGGCGCCGCGCCGCCTCCCCTTCGGCATCTCCCAGCATTCTCGCGATCTCGCCGACCCGGTCCTCGCCGTGGATCGTCTGAACGTCGCTGGTGGCGATGCCGCCCCTGGCCTCCTTCGACACCACCAGGTGCCGGTCCGCACGGGCGGCGATCTGCGGGAGATGAGTGATCACCAGGACCTGGTGCCGCTCCGCCACCTCCGCCAGCGCGCCGCCCACCTGGGCGCCGACCTCTCCGCCGATGCCCTGGTCCACCTCGTCGAACACCAGCGTGGCGATCGCGTCGTGCCGGGCAAGCACCACCTTGAGTGCGAGCATCAGGCGTGAGAGCTCGCCACCGGAAGCCACCCGGGCGAGCGGCTTGGCGTCGAGTCCGACGTTGAGTCGCACGGTGAACTGCACCGACTCCCGGCCATGCGACGCGGGCTCGTCCAGCGGCGACAGCTCGACCGCGAGCTTCCCGCCCGGCAGCCCGAGCTGCGGGACCAGGCGGTTCACCCCGCGTGCGAGGCGATCGGACGCCTCATGGCGGCGCTCGCTCAGCACCTCGGCCGCGGCGCGGAGAGCGCCCTCGGCGGCTGCGCGGCGGGCGCCGAGCGCTCGCAGATCCACGTCCGCCGTGTCCAGGAGATCGAGCTCCGCGGCGGACTCGTCGCGCGCCGCCAGCACCGCCTCCACGGTCGCGCCGTACTTCTGGGTGAGGCGGAACACGACGTCCCGACGGCGCTCGACTTCCGCCAGGCGCTCCGGATCTTCCTGCACCTCCTCCGCGTACGCGGCGGCGAGCCGCGCCAGCTCGGAGAGGTTGGCGTAGGCGGCGTCCAGCATCTCCCGCCAGCCGGCGACCGCGGGGTCCACCTTCTCCAGCACGCCGAGTGCGCGATCCGCCACGCTCACCGCGCCGAGCGCGTTGCCGCCTTCGTCCTCCAGGGCAGCCGTGATCCGTTGCGCGTGCTCGACCAGCGCCCCCGCCTGCCCCAGCCGACGGGCTTCCACCTGGAGGGCCTCGTCTTCGCCCGGCTTGAGCTTCGCGGCGTCGATCTCGCTCACCACGTGGCGCAGGTAGTCGGCCCGACGGCGCACCTCGTCCCGCTTCGCCGCGAGCCCCACCTCCTCGGCGCGGAGCGCGTGCAGGGCCGCGTGCGCCTCCGCCACCGCCGCGCGCTCCGCCTCCGCGTGCGCGAAGGCGTCGAGGATGTCGCGCTGGGCCTCGGCGTGGAGGAGCGACTGGGTCTCGAGCTGGCCGTGGAGGTCCACCAGCAGAGCGCCCAGCTCGCCCAGGACCGTGGCGGTGGTGGGGCTCCCGTTCACCCAGGCCCGGGACCGCCCCTCGGCGGAAACCTCGCGACGGACGATGAGCCGGCCGTCCTCGAGGTCGAGTCCCAGCTCCTCGATGCGCGCGCGAGCGATCCGGTCCACGCTCTCGAAGACGCCCTCGACGATCGTCTTGGACGCGCCGGGACGGACGCTGCCGCTCGCCGCCCGCTCGCCAAGCAGCAGCGCGAGCGCGTCAACCAGCATGGACTTGCCGGCGCCGGTCTCGCCGGTCAGCACGTTGAGCCCGGGGCCGAGCTGAAGGGTGACGTCGGCGATGGTGGCCAGGTCTCGGACCCGGAGCTCGGTGATCACGGCGCGGACTCGCGCTCGGACAGATCTCCCCAGTGCAGCTTCTGCCGCATCCGGCCGAAGAAGCCGTCCCCGCCGAGACGGATGAGGCACACGCGGTGGTCGGCACGCCGCACGTCGACGCTCTCGCCCGGTGCGAGGATGGTGCCGGTCTGGCCGTCGAACGAGACCAGCAGGTCGTCGGCCCAGCCCTCCATCGGCTCGATCACGATGCGGTAGGTGCCCGGCACGACCAGCGGACGGACGGCGAGCGTGTGCGCGGCGATCGGGGTCACCACCATCGCCTCCACGCCGGGGACGACGATCGGGCCGCCGGCACTCAGCGAGTAGGCGGTGGAGCCCGTCGGCGTCGCTACGATGATGCCGTCGGCGCTGTAGGGCCCGACATTTTCGCCATTGATGAAGACGTTGACCCGAACCACGCGGGCGACACCACCCTTGTGCACCGCGACGTCGTTCACCGCCACCTGGGTCGCGCGCTCGGCGCCGGAGCCGTCGCGGATGGCGGCCTGGAGCACCTGGCGCCGCTCGACGACGTAGCGGCCCGCCACCAGGCTGTCGAGCGCCTCGTCCAGCCCGTCGCGGGTGGCCGTAGTGAGAAAGCCGAGCCTGCCGAAGTTGATGCCGAGAATGGGGATCTCGCGGCTGCCGAGGAGGCGGGCGCCGCGGAGGAGGGTGCCGTCGCCGCCGAAGGTGAGAAGCGCGTCGAGATCGACGCCGTCCAGCGGGGTGAGCTGCCCGGGCCAGAACGGCGCCAGCCGCTCCTCCCCGTACAGCGTCATTCCACGGCCCGGTGCCTGGCGCGCGACGTACTCCAGCACCCCCCTGAGGTCGCGGTACCGGGGATTGCCGACGACGCCGACCTTCATCGCGCCTCGAGGCTCTCCTCGTGCTGGAGCGCGGTGATGCGCCGGGCGATGCCGGAAGCCGTGAGCCCGAACAGCTCGAGCTGCTCCGCCCGCGGGGCCTGCTCCACCAGGCGGTCGGGCACGCCGAGAGCGACGACGCGGACCTCGGGGTGAGTCGTCTGCAGCGTCTCCGCCAGGTAGGCGCCGAAGCCGTTCACGATGGTTCCCTCCTCCACCGTGACCAGGATCCGGTGCCGCTGCACCAGCGACTCCAGCAGCGCGGAGTCGAGCGGCTTGAGGAAGCGGCAGTTCACCACCGCACAGTCCACCCCATCCGCCGCGAGCAGCTCGGCCGCCTGCACTGCGGGCTGCACCATCGTGCCGACGGCGAGGATGGCGACGTCGCCGCTCGCCTCACGGAGCTGCTCCCAGGTGCCGTACGGCACCGCCGGCACGTCGGCCGGATCCCCGGGCTCGGCCGGCGCCTTGTCGCGAGGGTACCGGGTGCAGAACGGCCCGCCGGTGTGCGCCAGCCCGGTGCGGAGCAGACCCACCAGCTCGTCGCCGTCCTTCGGCGCGGTCACCGTCATGCCGGGCACCGCGAGCATATACGCGATGTCGTACAGGCCCATGTGGGTCTGGCCGTCCTCGCCCACCAATCCTGCGCGGTCCATGCAGAAGATCACCGGCAGCTTCTGCACCGCGATGTCGTGGATGACGTTGTCGTAGGCACGCTGGAGAAACGTGCTGTAGATCGCGACCACTGGGCGGATGCCCTGGGTGGCGAGCCCGCCTGCGAAGGTCACCGCGTGCCCTTCCGCGATCCCGACGTCGAAGAAGCGCTCGGGGTGCTTCTTCTGGAAGATGTTGGTCCCGGTGCCGCTCGGCATCGCGGCGGTGATCGCCACCAGCTCGCGATGTTCCGTGCCCAGAGCGGTGAGGCCGTCGCCGAACACCTGGGTCCAGGTCGGCGGACCGCTGGCCTTCTTTCTCGCCTCGCCGGTGACCGGATCGTACGCCGCGAGGCCGTGCCACTTCTCCTGGTTCGCCTCGGCGTGGGAGAAGCCCTTGCCCTTCTGGGTCATCACGTGGATGACCCGCGGCCCCTGCATCCCGCGCACGAACTGGAGCGTGTCGCAGAGCTTGGTCAGGTCGTGTCCGTCGATCGGGCCGAAGTAGCGGAAGCCCAGCTCCTCGAACAGCATGCCCGGGGAGAAGAGGTTCTTGACGCTCTCCTCCACGTTCTTGGCGAAGTCCACGACGCCCTCGCCGAACACGCCACCGAGGGCGATCGTCATCCCCTTGATCTTCTCGCGCACACGGTTGGTGCGCGGGTCGGCCACGATCCGGCCGAGCATCTTGCTGATCGCGCCGACGTTGGGGGAGATGGACATCCCGTTGTCGTTCACGATCAGAATGATGTCGCGATCGGAGTGGCCGGCGTTGTTCATGCCCTCGTAGGAGAGACCGCAGGTGAGGGCGCCGTCGCCCACGATGGCGACGACCTTGTGCTTCTCACCGCGGAGATCGCGCGCGGTGGCCATGCCGAAGGCGGCCGAGACCGCGGTGCCCGCGTGACCGGCGCCGAACTGGTCGTGGTCGCTCTCGTCCCGCTTGAGAAAGCCGGAGATGCCGTTCCGCTGGCGGAGCGTCGGGAACGGGTCGTTGCGCCCGGTGAGCAGCTTCCAGGCGTAGGCCTGGTGGCCCACGTCCCACACGATCTTGTCGGCCGGAGACTCGAACTCGTAGAGCAGCGCGATGGAGAGCTCGACCACCCCGAGGCTCGCGCCGATGTGGCCGCCGGTGATGGAGCAGCACTCGATCAGGCGGTCCCGGATCTCCTGCGCGAGCTGGGGGAGCTGCTCGCGCTTGAGGCGCTTGAGGTCGGCGGAAGACTGGATGGTCGCGAGCAGGCTCATCATCGACTCGGGTTGCGTGTCATCCCGAGCGTAGCGAGGGATCTTGCCCGCGAGCGTCGGAGCATGCCGGCAAGATCCCTCGCTACGCTCGGGATGACATCGGGAAGTCCTGCTGACATCAGGAACTCCTCGAAGCAATATATCCGGCCAAGGCGCCCAGCGCCCCGCACGGGACCCCTGCCGCCTCCAGGTGCCCGACCGCCTGCCGGGCCAGCCGCTCGGCCTCCGTCCGGGCGGCGTCCACGCCCATCACGCTGACGTACGTAGACTTCGCGAGCTGGGCGTCCCGTCCCGCCGTCTTCCCCAGCTCCTCGCTGGTCCCGGTGGCGTCCAGGACGTCGTCCGCGATCTGGAAGGCGAGGCCGATGTCCTCCCCGTACTCCGTCAGCGCGGCGACCTCGGTCGGCCCAGCTTCGGCGGCGATCGCGCCCAGGGTGCAGGCGGCACGGATGAGGGCTCCGGTCTTTCCCCGATGCACCGCGATCAGGTCGGCCAGCGCGAGCGCGCGTCCTTCCGCTTCGAGGTCCAGCCACTGCCCGCCCACCATCCCCTGGATGCCACCGGAGCGGAACAGCTCCACCGCCATCCCGCCCAGCGCGGCCGGCGGGAGGGCAAGTGCGTCCGCCGCCGCGGCGAGCACGCGGGCGGCTACCGGCACCAGCAGGTAGCCCGCCCGGGTCGCGGTGGGGACGTCAAAGGCGACATGGGTCGTGGGACGACCGCGCCGGAGCGCGTCGTCGTCCATGCAGGGAAGGTCGTCGTGGACCAGGGAGTAGGTATGCACGGTCTCGACTGCGGCCGCGACCTCGGCCACCGCCTCGGACTCGCCGCCGACCGCGCGATAGGACGCGAGAAGGAGCGCCGCACGGACCCGTTTGCCCGGAGTCGCGAGCGCGTAGGCCAGGGCCTCGCCATCCCGGCCGGGTACCTCATCCCTGAGCCGGCGGGCCCAGCGGTCCAGGATGCGGTCGGTCAGGTCGCGGGCCTCGGACAGGAGATCCGTGGCCGACCGAGCCGTGGCCTCAGCCATCGAGATCGGTGAGCCTCAGGTCCCCCGCCTCTTCGAGCACGGTCTGGACCTTCACCTCCGCGGAGGCCAGCCGCTCGCGGGCGGCACGCAACCGCGCGACACCCTCCTCGAACAAGGCGAGCGCGGCATCGAGCTCCACGTCGTCGGCCTCGAGCCTCCGGACGATCTCCTCCAGCCGGTTCAGATCCTGGGCGATGCTCATTCGGACTCCACCCGGGCTCCGACGTCGCCGTCGGCCACCCGCAAACGGAAAGGCGCGCCCGGGCGGAAGTCCGCCCGGCGCTTGAGGACGTTGCCGTCGGGATCCACCGGCACGGCATAGCCTCGGTCGAGGATGCGGAGCGGACTCAGCGCGTCCAGCTGAGCGCCGAGCCGGTCGGCGCGGTGGCGCTCCCTCCGGACCAGGCCCTCGACCGCACCTTGGAGCCGATCGGCCGTGCGGGCCAGCCGCTCCGCGCCGAGCCGCGTACGATTCCCCAGGCCGCCCGCGAGGCGGGCGCCGAGGTCGTCCAGCAGGCGGAGGACCTCGCGGCGGTCGGCGACGGCCATCTCGGCGGCCGCCGATGGGGTCGGGGCGCGCACATCGGCGACGAGATCGGTGAGGGAAATGTCGGTCTCGTGCCCCACGGCGGAGATGGTGGGTACCCGGACGGCCGCGAGGGCGCGGCACACCGCTTCGCTGTTGAAGGCGGCCAGATCCTCGCGGCCGCCACCGCCCCGGCCCACGATGCACAGCTCGATGTCCGGGATGCGGTTCACCAGCTCCAACGCGTGCACCAGGGCACGCACGGCCCCGTCTCCCTGCACCCGCGCGTTGACCACCACCAGCCGGCAGCAGGGCCATCGTTTGCCGACCACAGTGATGATGTCGCGCAGCGCGGCGCCATCGGTGCTGGTCACCACCGCCACCGTCGAGACCAGCTCGGGAATTGGCCGCTTCCGGGCCGGGTCGGTGAGTCCCTCGCGGTGGAGCACTTCCTTCACCCGCTCCAGCTCCCGCTGCGCCGCGCCGATGGCCGCGGTCGGGATCATCCGGGTGACCCCGAGCTGGAACTCGCCCTTGGCTTCGTAGATCCCCGGGCGCGCGAGGACGAACACCTCGGTGCCGTCCTTCGGGGGGTCACCCATTCCCTGGTTGTACCGGCTCCACATGCAGCATCGCACCTGGGTCTGCCGGTCGCGGAGCGAGAAATACCAATGCCCGCTCGACCACGCCTTGCACCCCACGACCTCACCCCGGATCCACACCGGCATGAACCCGTCCTCCACCAACCGCTTGGTGGCAGTGACGAGCTGGGTGACGGACCAGACTTCGTCCGTGGGGGCGATCAAGCTGAGCTGGAAGGAGAGGGCCATCGGGTGTCCTGCGGACTCCTGCTAGTGCCGCGCCTCGATCTGCCGCCACGCCTGCAGCGTATTGGACAGCAGCATCGCGATCGTCATCGGTCCTACGCCACCCGGCACCGGAGTGATCCAGCTGGCCTTCTCGGCCACCGGGCCGTACGCCACGTCGCCGACCAGGCGGTAACCTTTCGGCCGGGAGGCGTCGTCCACCCGGTTGATGCCGACGTCGATCACCACCACACCGTCTCGCACCATGTCCGCCGTCACGAACTCGGCCTTGCCGATCGCCGCGATCAGGACGTCGGCCGAGCGGGTGACGGCGGGGAGGTCGCGGGTCTTGGAGTGGCAGACCGTCACGGTCGCGTCGCCGCCGGAGCCCTGCTGGATCAGCAGGTTCGCCATCGGCTTCCCGACGATGTTCGACCGCCCCACGATCACCGCGTGCGCGCCTTTGGTCTCGATCCCGTTGCGGACCAGCATCTGCTGCACACCGTACGGCGTGGCGGGACGGAACGCCTTCCGGTCGCCCGTCACCAGCCGGCCCACGTTCACCGGGTGGAAGCCGTCCACGTCCTTGGCGGGGTCGATCCGGAACAGGACTTTCTCGCTGTCGATGTGTTTCGGCAGCGGGAGCTGGACCAGGATGCCGTGGATACTGGAGTCGGCGTTGAGGCGGTCCACGATCCCGAGCAGCTCGGCCTCGGACATCGTCGCCGGCTGGCGGATCGTCTCCGAATACATCCCCGCTTCCTCGGTGGCCTTGCCCTTGGAGCGCACGTAGACGGCGCTCGCCGGGTCGTCGCCCACGAGCACGGCCGCGAGGCCGGGTTTCCGCCCATCTCCCGCGAGTCGCGCGACCTCCGCGGCCACTTCGGCGCGGATCGCCTTGGCCAGCGCCACACCATCCAGAATCCTCGCGCTCACCGGGCGTAGCCCACGGCTCTCGTTTCCCTGATCACCACCACCTTGATCTGTCCCGGATACTGCAGCTCGTCCTCGATCTTTCTCGCGATCGTCTCCGAGAGCAGCGTCGCCGCCCCGTCGTCGATCCGATCCGGCGTCACCACCACCCGCACCTCACGCCCCGCCTGGATCACGTTGCACTTCTCCACTCCGGGGAAGCCGTTGGCGATCTCCTCCAGCCGGGTGAGCCGCTTCACGTAGGTCTCGAACGCCTCGCGCCGCGCGCCCGGGCGGGAACCGCTGATCGCGTCCGCCGCCTGCACCAGCACCGACTCCGCCGTCTCGTGGGCCACGTCGTCGTGGTGCGCCTGGATGCAGTTGATCACCGCCGCACTCTCCCCGTACCGACGCGCCACCTCCACTCCGAGCTCGACGTGAGTGCCCTCGTTGTCGTGGGTCAGCACCTTGCCGATGTCGTGCAGCAGGCCACCACGCTTGGCGAGCAGCGGGTCCAGGTGAAGCTCCGCCGCCATCATCCCCGCGAGCCAGGCGACTTCCTTGGAGTGCTCGTAGATGTTCTGGCCGTACGAGGTGCGGTAGCGCATCCTGCCGACCAGCTTGATCAGCTCGGGATGCAGGCCGTGGATCCCGGTGTCGTAGGCCGCCTGCTCGCCCAGCTCGACCAGCTGCGCCTCCAGCTCCTTCTGCACCTTGGCCACGATCTCCTCGATCCGGCCCGGGTGGATCCGACCGTCCTGGATCAGCGCCTCCAGCGCGCGGCGCGCCACCTCACGACGGATGGGATCGAAGCAGGAGACGATGACGGTGTCCGGCGTGTCGTCGATGATGACGTCGACCCCGGTGGCGGTCTCGAAGGCGCGGATGTTCCGCCCCTCCCGCCCGATGATGCGGCCCTTCATCTCGTCGTTCGGCAGCGGCACCGCGGCCACGGTGCTCTCGGCGGTGTACTCCGCCGCCAGCCGCTGCGTCGCCAGCGCGATGATCTTCCGCGCCTCCCGATCGGCGGTCTTCTTCGCCTGCTCCTTGATGTCGCGCACGAGGGCGGCCGCCTGGCCTCGGGCCTCGTCCTCCACCCGCTGGAGGATCTCCCGGCGAGCCTCCTCGGAGGTGAGGCCGGCGATCCGCTCCAGCCTGGCCTGCTGCTCCAGCGCCAGCTTGTC
Organism: Gemmatimonadales bacterium; assembly: GCA_035540075.1. Taxonomy (GTDB): domain Bacteria; phylum Gemmatimonadota; class Gemmatimonadetes; order Gemmatimonadales; family GWC2-71-9; genus CAVVWJ01. The sequence continues at coordinate 502 of DATLHD010000247.1, read as the reverse complement.
GGTCTCCAGCTCCCGGGTGTGGAGTGCCAGCTCCTTCCCGCTCAGCGCTTCCTCCCGCCTGTCGAGCCCGCGCTCGCGGGCGTTCATCTCCTCGACCTTCCGGTCCTGCCCGCGAGAGCGCTCCTCGGCCCGGCGCTCGGTCCGCTCGAACTCCTCACGCCGGCGCTGGATCTCGCGGTCGAGGTCCTCCCGCAGCTTCAGCGTCTCCATCTTGGCCGCGAGCACGCTCTCCGCCTTGGCGGCCTCCGATTCTCGCGCGGTGTCGGCCCGGAGGCGCTCCGCTACGCGCCGCGCCTCGACCCGGAGACCTTCGGCCTCACGCCGCGCGGTCGCGAGCACGCCGTCGGCGGCGCGCCGCTGAGTCCGGCGATAGACGAACAGGAAGAGCAGGCCGACGGCCAGACCGGCCGCCACCCCGGCGAGGGTGGGGAGCAACAGGGACTGGGACATGGGAGTGAGGCCTACGAAGCCGCCGCGCGCTTGCCGCGCTTCGCCGGCGGCA
>DATLHD010000246.1:0-4856 GCA_035540075.1 Gemmatimonadales bacterium | reverse complement strand
CGCCAGGGCATGGGGATCAACATGGCCACCTACGTCGGGGCCACCCAGGTCAGGCGGATGGTCCTCGGCGAGGACGACAAGGATCCGACGCCGGGCCAGCTCGAGCAGATGCGCGCCCTCGTCCGCCAGGCGATGCGCGATGGGGCCGTGGGACTCTCGACCGCGCTCCAGTACCCGCCCGCCCCCTACGCCGAGACGCCGGAACTGATCGCGCTGGCGAGCGAGGCGGCCGGGCTCGGCGGCGTCTACGCGACGCATCTCAGGAACGAGAGCGATGAGATCCTTCCCGCGCTCGACGAGGCCATCCGGATCGGCCGCGAGGCCGGAATCCCGGTGGAGGTGTGGCACCTCAAGACCGCCGGGAAGAAGAACTGGGGTCGGATGCCCGAGGTGGTCGCGAAGATCGACTCCGCCCGCGCGGCCGGAGTCGATATTGCCGCGGACACCTACGCGTATACGGCGTGGTTCAACTCGCTCTCCTCGTTCGTGCCGCCGTGGGCCCATGACGGCGGCACCGCGCGGCTGCTGGAGCGGCTCCGCGACCCACAGATGCGGCAGAGGATCCGGCGAGAGATGGAGACCCCGAGTGCGGGCTGGGACAACAGCTGGCAGAAGATCTCGGGCTCGGACGCGATCCTGATCGGCGCGGTGCGCAACCCGGCGCTCAGGAAGTACCAGGGCAAGACGCTCGCCGATGTGGCCAAGGAGCGCGGGGGCGACGGGATCGAGGCGCTGCTCGATTTCCTGGTCGACGACCAGGCGTTCACTGCGGTCGCGGTGTTCGGGATGAGCGAGCCCGACGTGGCGTTGGCGCTGGAGCAGCCCTGGGTTTCGATCAACTGCGACTCGGAAGGCGCCGCCCCCGACGGCATCCTGTCGAGGAGCCATCCTCACCCCCGCGCGTATGGCACCTTCCCGCGGATCCTTCGGAAGTACGTGCGGGAGGAGAAGCGGCTCACCCTGGAGGACGCGATCCGGAAGTTCACCTCGCTGGCGGCGCAGCGCATGCGGATCGGCGACCGCGGGGTGCTCAAGGTGGGAATGTGGGCCGACGTGGTCGTCTTCGATCCGGCGACGGTACGGGACCGGGCCACCTTCGCCCAGCCCCACCAGCTCGCGGAAGGGATGCGCTGGGTGCTGGTGAACGGCGTGCCGGTGATCGCTGAAGGGAAGGCGACGGGAGCGCGGCCGGGGAAGGTGCTGCGGGGGCCCGCGGCCACTACACCGAGTCACACGCCGCGGGTACCTTGAGCACATGTCCGTCGAAGTCACCTCTGAGATCGGCCCCCTGAAGACCGTCCTGGTGCACACCCCCGGCCCCGAGCTGGAGGCGGTCACGCCCGGGAACCGGGAGGACTTTCTCTACGACGACATCATCGATCTCGAGATCGCCCAGCGCGAGCACCGGCAGTTCGTCTCCGTGCTCCGCCGGTTCGCCAAGGTGTACGAGGTGCGCGATCTGCTCGCCGAGATCCTGGCGGAGGCCGAGGCCCGGGATTTCCTCATCAGCAAGACCGTCGACGTCGTCCCCTCCGACGATCTCGTCCAGCAGCTCGGCACCATGCCGGCGGCGCAGATCGTGGAGATGCTGATCCAGGGCACCCGCGAGCCCTCCGGTCCGATCACGACCGCGCTCAACGAGGAGGGATTCGCCTTTCCTCCGCTCCCCAACCTCTACTTCCCCCGCGACATCGGGATGGTGATCGGCCGGCATGCGGTCGTGGGCTCGATGCGATACGGCGTACGATGGACGGAGGAGCTGCTCATCAAGGCGCTCTTCGTCTTCCACCCCGAGCTGGCCAACGCCGGGCTGCTCTACGACGGCTCCGAGGAGAAGCGCAGCAACTACACACTCGAGGGCGGAGACGTGCACTACCTGCGGCCCGACCTCATGGTGGTCGGCTTCAGCGAGCGGACCTCGCCTGCGGCGCTCGACCGACTCTGCGACGTGGCCTTCGAGCGGGGCGCCGTCACCGACGTCCTGGTCGTCGTGCTGCCGATCGCGCCGACGGCGATCCATCTCGACATGATCTTCAGCCACGTGGACCACGAGCTCTGCGTGGTGTACCCCCCGCACTTCATCGGACCCGAGCGACTGGCGGTGCTCCACCGCCGCAAGGGACAGGACGGGGTGCGGGAGATGCCGAGCTTCTTTGCCGCGGCCAAGGAGCTGGGATTGCCGCTGGAGCCGGTCTTCGCCGGCGGGACCAACCGCACCCGCCAGGACCGGGAGCAGTGGAGCTCGGCCTGCAACTTCCTGGCGGTGCGCCCGGGCACGATCATCAGCTACCGCCGCAACGACGCCACGCTGTGCGAGCTGGAGGCCGTGGGCTTCCGCCTGGTCCCAGCGGTCAACTTCCTGGCCTTCGACGACTGGCGCGAGGCCAAGCACCGCACCGCGATCACGGTCGAGGGCTCGGAGCTGGCGCGGGGCGGCGGCGGGCCGCGCTGCATGTCGCTGCCGCTCCGGCGGGCGGCCCTGTGATCGGGCTCTCCGCGCACCCGAGCACCACGCTGGTCGAGCGGGTTCACGGCGTCCTCCGGACGGGGCCGCAGCCGTCCACCATGCTCTGCCGCGAGGTCCTCGGTCTGAGCGAGGCGCCGGTGGTGATCTGCGACCGGATCGCGGTCGCGCTGCTGGGATCGGACCCGCGCATCCGCCGGATCCCGGACGGTCGCTGGGGCCTGGTGCCAGAGGTGCAAGGATCCCCGCTGCTGGAGGAGTGCGCCTTTGCGGTGGTGGACGTGGAGACGACGGGCATGCGCGCGCTCGGCAGCGACCGGATCACCGAGATCGCGGTGGTGGTGGTCTGCGGCGGACGCCGCGAGGTGGTGTTCGAGTCTCTGGTGAATCCCGGCCGGCCGATTCCGCCCGCGATCCGCGTCATCACCAACATCAGCGACGAGATGGTGCGGTCCGCTCCCACCTTCGACGAGGTCTGCGACCAGGTGGTCGAGGTCCTGGCGGGGCGCGTCTTCGTCGCCCACAATGCGCGCTTCGACTGGAACTTCGTCAACGCCGAGGTGCGTCGGGCGCGGGACCTGACGCTGGACGGGCCGAGGCTGTGCACCGTGCGGCTGGCGCGTCGGCTGGTGAAGGGCATCATCTCCTGCGGGCTCGACAGTCTCACTCACTGGTTCGGGTTCTCCAATGGCTCCCGGCACCGGGCGGCCGGTGACGCGTGGGTGACCGCCGAGGTGCTCGAGCGCCTCCTGGCGCTGGCGCGCGACGAAGGCGCGCGGACGCTCCAGGACCTGGCGGCCATCGAGAGTCGCCGGGCGCTGCGTCGCCCCCGGCGGCGTCGCAGCGCCATGCCGACCGAGCCGCGCGCCGACTCCGCGCCGGAGGTACTCTCGTGACGCTCTCGCAAAGCTTCCAGGTCGGCGGGCTCCGCTGCCACCTGCTGGAAGGCGGGTTCCAGCGCCTCGACGGCGGCGCGATGTTCGGTGTGGTGCCGTATACGCTCTGGAGCAGACGGGTTCCGCACGACGACCGCCACCGGATCCTTCTCGCCCTGCGCTGCCTGCTGGTGGAGCACCCGGACGGCCCGGTGCTGATCGACACCGGCCTCGGCAACAAGGAGGACCGGAAGTTCCTCGAGATTTACGGGGTCGAGAACGACGGACTGGAGGGCGCCACCCAGCTGGAGGACGCGCTCGCGGTGGCCGGGTTCCTGCCACGCGACGTGAAATGGGTGATCAACACTCACCTCCATTTCGATCACGCCGGCGGCAACACCACGCTCGACCCGGAGCTGGAGGACGACCGCCGTCGCCACGTGCGGCCCTCCTACCCGAACGCGACCTACGTGGTGCAGAAGGGCGAGCTGGAGTTCGCGCGCAAGGCCAACGAGCGGACCCGGGCCAGCTATCTGCCGCACAACTTCGAGCCGATCGCCTCCGCGAACCGGTGGCGATTGCTGGAGGGCGACGGTGAGGTCCTGCCGGGAATCTCGGTCCGGGTCACGCCCGGGCACGTGCCCTGGCTGCAGACCGTGGTCGTCCGCGACAGGGGCGAGACCGCCGCCTTCATGTCCGACCTCATCCCGCTGACAGCGCACCTGCCGCTGCCGTGGATCATGGGGTACGATCTCGAGCCGCTCAGGACGTTGGAGAGCAAGCGGGCCTTTGTGGACGAGGCGACGCGGGGTGGCTGGAAACTCGTGTTTGAGCACGATCCGGCGGTGGCGGCGGGGAGGCTCGTGCGGGAGGGGAAGGACACCGTCCTGCAGGACGTGATCGCGGCGCCGCGGGCGGCCGTATTGTCACCCTGAACGAAGTGAAGGGGACCATCCCGAGCATGGCCCCCTTCGCTGCGCTCAGGGTGACAAGTTGACTCCCACACCGGCTCCCCTTAGCTTGCCTCGTTCGTCAAGCGGGGAGGAAACTCCCCCACCCTGAGCCTGTCGGCCTGAGCCGCAGTGCAACCGGGTCCTGGCTTCCCAGCCGAAGGGTCGGCCTCGCGCCGGCGGCAGGTCTGGGCGTACGGGCACCCGGAGTTCTCTCGAGGGTGCCCGTTTTTCTTTTTACGTCGGAGGCACGACCACTGTCCACGAACGAGCGCGAAAAGCGAACCCGCGTCAATCGCATGATTCGCATCAGTCCGGTGCGGGTCATCGGCCCCGAAGGTGAGCAGCTCGGCGTTCTGCCCGTTGAGGAGGCGCTGGCCGCCGCCCAGGATCGCGGGCTGGACCTCGTGGAAGTGGCGCCGACGGCCCGCCCTCCCGTCGTCAAGATCATGGACTACGGGAAGTTCAAGTTCGAGGAGGCGAAGGCGGCGCGGGCGGCGAAGAAGAAGCAGCACATCATTCAGCTGAAGGAAGTGAAGTACCGGCCCGGGATCGACGACCACGACT
>DATLHD010000245.1:0-5115 GCA_035540075.1 Gemmatimonadales bacterium | reverse complement strand
GCGACTGCTCTCCCCAGACCCGCTGAGTCTCGCCGCCGAAGCGATCGGCGCGGGCACCTCGCTCCTCATCGTGACGCTGGCAGCGAAGGGGGCGGCGTACGTGGCGGCGCCGGGGTTCGATGGGTGGGCGGTCGGGCGGTTGGGCGGTCAGGCGGTCGGTTCTCTCGGCAGGGGGAGCTCCGATCGCCTGACAAGTCCGACCGCCCGACCGCCTGACCGCCCGACCGCCGCCCTCCGCACTGCCCTCATCCCCGCGCCGGCGGTCGACGTCCTCGACCCTACGGGTTGCGGCGATGTGTTCGGCGCGGCGGCCGCGGCGCGCCTGTTCGCGGGTGATCAGGTGGAGGCGGCGATTCGGCATGCTAACGGGCTGGCCGCGAGGAATGCCGCGTTTCGCGGCGCTGGTGGGCTCTCGCGCCACCTCCGTGGCCAGCTGGTGCTGCCGTGACCCGCGTGATCGAGGTGCCGGCCCATTTCGACGACCGGAGCTTCGACCAGTTCGCTGGCGACTTCGGCGCCTGGCCCCCGGAGGAGAAGCTGCTGGTGGACGCTCGCGGCGCGCAGTGGGCGTCGCCGTACGGGCTCATCGCCCTGCTGACCGCGGGCCAGGCCGTCGCGGAGGCGCGGCTGGAGCGGCCGCTCCTCACGGTGCCCAACAGCGACGAGGTCAAGCGCTACTGGGCCAGGATCGGGTTCTTCCGGCACGCGGCGGAACTGTTCGAGCTCCACGGCCGCGTGCCGAAGGCGGCCGCGACGGGGCCGAGTGACGTGCTGCTCGATGTGACCCCGGTGCGGGCGATGGAGGACGTACACCAGGTGGTGGAGAAGATCAGCGAGACGGCGTCGCGCATTCTCCACGGCGAGCTGGGACTCGAGCGCAACGCCACCATGCGCTTCAGTATGGCGCTTTCCGAATCGTGCCAGAATATTGTGGAGCACGCCGGCACCAGCGGCTGGGTGGCGGTACAGGTGTATACCTTCCGGCGTCGCCTGGGCCGCCGCGTGGCGGTGATCGCGGTGAGCGACGCGGGCATCGGCTTCCGCCGGTCGCTGGAGAGCACCCACGCCAAGCGGTTCGGCGAGCGTTGGGGCGACGGCGCGGCGCTGGAGGCGGCGCTGATCCAGGGCGTGAGCCGCTTCCGCGATCCCGGGCGGGGCCAGGGGCTGGCGGGCATCAAGGGTTTTCTCGACCGCTGGAAAGGCAAGATCTCGATCCGGAGCGGGACCGCCCGCCTCTCGATCGTGCCGATGTGGGACGATGACGTGCCGCTGGCCGATCACCTGCCATACTTTCCAGGAGCCCAGGTGCAGATCACCATCCCCGCCACGCAGGAGGTCGAGAGCAGATGATCGAGACCATCCGGATCGGTCACCTGTTGCGTGAGACGGCGACCTCGCCCTATCGCCATCTCGTCACCCGGCCCACCGGCGCCGCGGTCCGGCACAGCATCGAGGTCGCCCTCTCCCGTTCCGACTGCCTCACCGCCCTGCTGGACTTCTCCGACATCGAGCTGCTCGACTTCTCCTGCGCCGAAGAGATCGTCGCCAAGCTGCTGCTGGCCCAGGCCTCGCAGCAGCCGCGGTTCGTCGTGCTCCGCGGCCTCCGCGACGACCAGCACGACGCGATCGAGCAGGTGCTCACCCACCACGGTCTCGCGGTGGCGGCGATGGTGGCCGACGGCGAGACGGTGCTCCTGGGCTTCGTTTCGGGGGATGCGCGCGCCGCCTTCACCTGTGTCTGCCGGCTGGGTCGCGCCTGCGCCGGGGACGTCGCTCAGGCCCTCGACTGGCCCGAGGCGCGCGCGACCGAAGCCCTGGAGAGTCTCACCCACCACCGATTGGTGCGTCCCGAAGGCGATCTGCGGTACCCGCTCCTCGTCGCATGAGCTCCCGGCGTCCGGGCCTCTCCACCCTGGCGATCCACGGCGTCCCGCGCCGGCGCCCGGACTGGACGCCGGTGGCGCCCTCCATCGTGCAGAGCAGCACCTTCACCAACCCGGTCGGCTCCCTCGACGAGGTGCTGTACACCCGCTACGGCAACACGCCCAGCCAGGTGGAGCTCGCGCGCAAGTACGCGCTGCTGGAGGGCGCGGAGGCGGCGATCTTCCTCGGTAGTGGCATGGGAGCGACCTCGCTCGCCCACCTCGCCGTGCTTCGCCCCGGCGACCACCTGGTCAGCAGCGCATGGATCTACGGCGGCACCCGCCGGCTCTTCGGAGAAGAGCTCGTCCGCCTGGGCATCGACGTCACCTTCGTGGACCCCTCGCACCCCCGGCTCTGGCGCCGCTCGATGCGGAAGAACACCCGCGCCATCTTCGTCGAGACCCCGACCAATCCCACGATGCGGGTGCTGGACCTGGCGCCGATCGCCCAGGTGGCGCGGGAGTTCGGCCTAGCATTGCTGGTGGACGGGACGTTCGCGAGCCCGATCAACTTCCGCCCGCTGGAGCACGGGGCGGACGTGGTCATCACCAGCGCGACCAAGTACCTCAACGGCCACAGCGACGTGGTGGCCGGCGCCGTGGCCGGCTCGGCGTCCCTGGTGGAAGAGGTCAACCGCCTGCTCCGCGTGTGGGGGCAGGCGATCGACCCGCACACCGCGTGGCTGGTGGACCGCGGACTCCGCACGCTCGCCGTCCGCATGGAGCGCCACAACGCCAACGGCCTCGCGGTGGCGCGCTGGGCGGAGAAGCATCCGTCCATCGTGCGGGTGCACTATCCCGGCCTCGCCAGCCATCCCGATCACGCCTACGCCCGCCGCGCGCTCTCGGGATTCAGCGGCATGGTGGGGCTCGAGGTCAAGGGCGGCACCCGGTCTGCGGAGCGGATGCTCAAGCGCCTGAAGCTGATCGCGCACGCGCCCAGCCTCGCGGGCGTGGAAAGCCTCGTCTCCGAGCCGAGGCTCACCTCGCACCGCGATCTCACGCCCGAGGCGCGGGCGGCGGCCGGCATCCCGGACGGGTTTCTGCGCTTGAGCTGCGGGTTGGAGGACGGCGAGGACATCATTGACGACCTGCGCCAGGCACTGGGAAAGGAGTCGTGACGGCGATCCCGCTTCTCCGTCGGCGTTCCCTCCCTTAGTTTGACGCTTGTGATCCGCTTCTCCCACGTCTACAAGTCGTATCCCAACGGTGCCCTCGCGCTCAAGGACGTGTCCTTCCGGGTCGGCAAGGGGGAATTCGTCTTCCTCACCGGGCATTCGGGCGCCGGCAAGTCCACCATCATGAAGATGCTCTACGCGGAGCAGCAGCCCACCTCGGGTGACGTGCGGGTCTCCGGCGCCAGCGTGAGCGAGCTGCGGCCGAGCGACATCCCCATGCTGCGGCGGCGACTCGGCATCGTGTTCCAGGACTTCCGCCTGCTGGAGGACCGCACCGCGGCGGAGAACATCGCGTTCGCGCTCGAGGTCACCAGCGCGCGACGCGACACCATCGCGGCGCGGGTGATGCGCGTGCTGACCCAGGTCGGGCTCGCCGCGAAGGGCCGCGCCTACCCTCGCGAGCTCTCGGGCGGCGAGCAGCAGCGCGTCGCCATCGCGCGGGCGTTGGTGAACGACCCCGCGATCATCATCGCCGACGAGCCCACCGGCAACCTCGACGAACGCGCCACCCGAGGCGTCTTTCAGCTGCTCCGCGACATCAATGCGGCCGGCACGGTCGTCGTCATGGCGACGCACGACCTGGACCTGGTGCGCCAGGCGCCCTACCGGTCCATCGAGCTGCGCGATGGCTCCGTGGTCTACGACAGCGCGGTGGACGAGGCGGAGGAGACGGAGGTCTCGTGAGACTGCTGACCCGCGAGGCGCTCCTCTCCTTCCGCCGGGCGCCGCTGCTCTCCGCGCTTTCCATTACCACGATCGCCTTCTCGCTCTTCACCGTCGGCCTCTTCGGCCTGGTGGCGATCAACCTCCGGCAGGCGCTCCGGGGCATCGAGGAGCGGGTCGAGATCGTCGCCTTCGTGCTCCGCGGCACACCGGCGGAGACGATCACCCTCGCCACCCAGGACATCGCGGCATTCCCCGAAGTGCAGGACGTGAGCTATGTGACCGAGGAGCAAGCCCTGACGCGGGCGCGCGCGGAGCTGGTGGAGTTCCGCGACGCGTACCGCGACCTCGCCACCAACCCGCTCCCTGCCTCCATCGAGGTGCGGCTGGAAGAGGGCTCACGGGACTCGAAGGCGGTCGAGCGCGTCGCCGAGCGGATCCGGGGGTTCGGCTTCGTGGACGACGTGCGGTACGGCCGGGACTGGGTGCAGCGACTGGACCAGCTTCGCAACGTGACCGGCATCGTCGGGCTGGTCATCGGCCTCGCCTTCGCCATGGTCGCGGTCGTGATCATCGGGGTCACCATCCGTCTCACCATCCTCCAGCGGGCCCGCGAGATCGTCATCATGCGTCTGGTGGGCGCCACCAACTGGTTCGTCCGCGGGCCGTTCCTGCTGGAAGGCGCGTTCAAGGGCCTGCTGGGCGGGTTCCTCTCGCTGGTGCTTTGCTACGCCGGGTATCTGCTCTTCCGCGATTCCGCCGGCGGACCGTTCGCGGGGCTGATCTTCTTCCGTCCCGAGCACATGGTGGTCATCCTGGTGTTCGGCGTGCTGCTGGGGCTCGCGGGGAGCCTGGTGAGCGTGGGGCGGCACTTGCGCAATGTGTAGAGCAGGCAGCGACACTGTCATCCCGAGCGCAGCGAGGGATCTTGCCAGACCACGCACCGACGCACGGCGGACAAGATCCCTCGCTGCGCTCGGGATGACAGTGCTCATAGTGCTCATCGCTCTCCTCCCCGCGCCGCTCCACGCGCAGGACACCAAGGAGATGGAGCGGAGCCGCAAGCGGCTCGAGGAGATCCGCAAGGAGCGCGACCGGCTCCAGCAGCAGCAGGAGCGTCTCCAGGGCCAGGTCCACGACGTCAACGACGAGCTCCACATCCTCGAGCGCCAGCGCGAGTCCACCCAGAAGATCGTGGACGAGATCGAGCGCCAGATCGGGGGTCTCTCGGGCCGGCTCGACCGGAGCAGCGCGGAGCTCATCCTGACGGAAGACAATCTCGCCGAGCGCCGCGCGGTGCTGGAGCGCCGGCTGGTGGACATCTACAAGCGGGGCGCGCTCTACACCTTCCA
>DATLHD010000244.1:0-2064 GCA_035540075.1 Gemmatimonadales bacterium | reverse complement strand
CGGCGGGTCGCGCTGCTCCGCGCCGACGGCTCTCCGCTGCTCAGGCTGGCCTTCGACTCGACCTCGACGGGATTCTGGGTGCGCGGCGGCGAGGACAGCACGGTCTATCGGCTGGATACCTGGTCCGCGGACCGTCTCACTCCGTCCGACAGCACGCTCAAGCCGAAGCCGGCCAGGAAGTCATAGGGAGTCGAACGCGCCCCACGCCCGCTCCCGCACCAGAGGTCCGTGCTGGTCCAGCCGCGGAGGCGGCAGCCGCACAGACCCGGGTGTGAGAGGGGCGATGCCGGTCTTCGCGTCCGCCCGTACGTCGGCCAGCGCTTCCGACACCTTCCGCACGATTCCGGCGGGCACTCCGCCTTGCTCCAACCTCTGCAGCCAGTCGGCCGCGGCGCGCGCGCGGAAGGTCTCCGCGAGCGAGGCGACCAGCTCCGCCCGGTGCTCCACCCGGCCCGCGTTTCGGAGGTAGCGCGGGTCGCCGGCGAGATCGGGGCGCTCGACCGCCTGGCAGCAGGCGAGCCACTGGGCATCGTTGCCGACGGCGAGGATGAAGGGCCGGTCCGCCGCGTGGAACAGCTGGTAGGGGACGAGATTGGGGTGCGCGTTGCCCCAGCGTCCGGGCTCCCGGCCGGTCACAAGCGCGTTCTGCGCCACGTTGACCAGTCCGGCCGTGGCGCTGTGGGCCAGAGAGATGGTGAGCATCCGGTCGGCCGGGGCGAGCCGCGCGCGCGAAGCGAGGCAGGCCAGGATCGCGACCGCCGCGTCCTTGCCCGCGCAGACGTCCGCCAGCGCCACGCCGACCTTCATCGGCGCTCCCTCGGGCTCCCCCGTAATCGCCATCCAACCCGATTCCGCCTGGACGACGACATCGTAGCCGGGGCGGCCACTCTCCGGGCCGAACCCGGTGAGCCGGCACCAGACGAGTCGCTGGGATGCCGCGAGCAGATCAGCGGGCACGATGCGACGGCGCTCGAGGGTGCCGGGGCGGAAGTTCTCCACCACGACGTCCGCATCCCCCGCCAGTCTTAATAGGAGCTCACGATCGGCCGGGAGATCGAGGTCCAGCGCGAGGCTCAGCTTGTTCCGGTTGACGGAGAGGAAATACGCGCTCTCGCCGTCGGCATCGAAGGGAGGGCCCCACCCTCTGGTCTCGTCGCCTGTGCCGGGGCGCTCGACCTTGAGGACCGACGCGCCGAGGTCGCCAAGGGTCATGGTGCAGAGCGGCCCCGCGAGCACACGGCTGAGGTCGAGTACACGGAGACCGGCGAGAGGATGTGTAGTAGGTGGCACTCTTGCGCTTCGGGGTTTATTCGGGTACAGTGGAGTGAGCGAGGAGGAGCCAATGTCGCGGAGCCCTGATCTCGAGCGCAAGCTCGACGTGCTGATGTCGCTCGCCACCGACGATCGCGAAGGCCTGCCTCCGCGGCTCCGCCACGCGCGGAGCACCGGCGCGCTCAACCCCATCAACATCCGGCACCTCCGACCGATGCCGGGAATGCGGATGTCGCTGCTCCGCATCCTCATGACCAACGCCTGCAGCTATAACTGCCACTACTGCCCCATGCGGCGGGACCGGGAGATGCCGCGCACTCTGCTCAAGCCGGAGGAGTTGGTCCGCATCTTCCTCGGCGCGCGGGCGCGCGGGTGGTGCGAGGGGCTGTTCGTCACCACCGGCATTCCGGGGCGCCCGGTCAAGGTGATGGACGATCTCATCACCGCGCTCGAGCTGCTCCGCGAGCGCCACCGGTTCGGCGGGTACATCCATGTCAAGCTCGTGCCCGGCGGTCAGCCCGCGCAGATCGAGCGGTTGGCTCAGCTGGCGAGCCGCGTGTCGATCAACCTGGAGGCACCCTGCGGGGCCAGTCTCGCGTCCATCGCCCCGGAGAAGAATCTCGGGACGGCGATCGCCGATCTGGAGAGAGTGCGGGGTCACCTGCTGCTGGAGCGCGCCGAGCGGTCCCACGGCAAGCCGGCCGATGCTCTCCACCCCGGAGCGGTCGCCGGCATGACCATGCAGTTCGTGGTGGGCGCCACCAGCGACACCGACCGCACCATCCTCGGCAC
>DATLHD010000243.1:0-4487 GCA_035540075.1 Gemmatimonadales bacterium | reverse complement strand
GCTCCATCATGCTGTGCGAGGGGGCGCAAGGTCAGCCGGGCACCTGGATCTGGATCGGCGTCGACGATATCCGTCCGCTGTACGATCGCCTCTCGCGTCGGGGAGCGAAGATCCGCCAGGCACCGGAGAACCGACCGTGGGCCTACGAGATGCAGGTGGAGGACCCGGATGGACACGTGCTGCGGTTCGGCTCCGAGCCGGTCCCGGAGACCTCGTGAGCCCGGCGAAGGACGATCTTCCGGTGCGGCGGTTCGCCACTCGAGCGGCCTGGCAGAAGTGGCTCGCGGCCAACCACGAGCGCTCGCCGGGTGTGTGGATCGAGCTGGCGAAGAAGGAGAGCGGCCTCGACTCGGTCTCGCACGCCGAAGCGCTAGAGCTGGCGCTCTGTTACGGCTGGATCGACAGCCAGTCCATGTCCGTGGACGAGCGGCGCTATCGCCAGCGCTTTACGCCCCGCCGGTCGAGAAGCATGTGGTCGAAGATCAACTGTGCCGCCGTGGAGCGTCTTCACGCCGAGGCTCGGCTGGCACCAGCGGGCATCCGTGAGATGGAGGCGGCCAAGCGGGACGGCCGCTGGGGGGCGGCCTACGACTCGCCCAGGACCATCACCGTGCCTCCCGATCTCGAGGCCAGGCTCGCGAAGAACGCCAAGGCGCGCCGTGCCTTCGAGAAGCTCGACTCGCGCAACCGCTACGCCATTCTCTTCCGGCTCCACCACGCCAAGCGGGCCGACACGCGGCAGCGGCGACTCGATCAGTTCGTCGCCATGCTCGAAGCGGGCCGGACCATCCACTAGACGAATGTCGCCGCCCGCCCGACAGTACTCGTTCGCCGAGCGGCGCTGGCGCCTGGGGCTCACCGCGGTGCTGGCGGTGTACGGCTGGGTGCTCCTGCGCTCTCCCGATTCCTACACCTGGCTGGATAGCCTCGACCTCGCCATCCACGAGACCGGACACCTGGCCTTCGCCTTCGGCGGAGCGTTCCTCACGCTGCTCGGCGGAACGCTCTTCCAGCTCCTGGTGCCGCTCGCGTTCACTTTCGCGCTGTGGCGGCAAGGCGATCGGCATGGCGCGACGGTTCCGCTCTGGTGGCTGGGCCAGAGCTGTTGGAACGTCTCCGTCTACATCAAGGACGCGCGCGCCCAGGAGCTGCCGCTGGTCGGCGGCGGGGAGCACGACTGGGCGATCCTGCTGGGCGAGCTGGGCCTGCTTCCGCGCGACCAGGCGATCGGCGGCGCGGTGTACCTTGTCGGAGTGCTCGTCTATGCCATCGCGATCATCGCGGGCTGGAAGCTCGTCACGTCGAGTGCGGAAGAGGCCGTCCCCACGCTGCCGGAGGAGGCCGGCCGGTGAGGATCGCGATCGGGTCGGATCACGCGGGGTTCCGCTACAAGGAGCGGCTGAAGCAGGCGTTGAGTGAGGCAGGCCACGCGGTCACCGATTTCGGGACCGATTCGGAGGAGCCGGTGGACTACCCCCTGGTGATCCGGCCCGTCGCGGAGGCGGTGGCCGCCGGGCGTTTCGATCGCGGGATCGTTCTCGGCGGCTCGGGCAATGGCGAGGCGATCGTCGCCAACCGGGTGCGCGGCGTGCGCTGCACGCTGTGCTGGAACGTCGAATCCGCGCGGCTCGCCCGGCAGCACAACGACGCCAACGTGCTCTCGCTCGGCGAGCGCCTGATCGCGCCGTCGGACCTGCTTCCGATCGTGACGACCTGGCTCACCACGCCCTTCGAGGGAGGGAGGCACGCCCGGCGCGTGGTCCTGATCGACGGAGGTGTCCCATGAAACCCCGCATCACCCTGCTGACCCTCGGCGTAGACGACCTCGAGCGCGCTGTAACCTTCTATCGCGACGGACTCGGCATCCCCACGAAGGGGATCGTCGGCACCGAATTCGAGCACGGCGCCGTGGCCTTCTTCGAGCTCCAGTCCGGCCTCCAGCTCGCGCTCTGGCCTCGGGATTCCATCGCGCACGATACCGGCATTCCAGCTTCGCCTCACAGCCCCACGGATTTCACCATCGGCCATAACGTGCGGAGCCCCGAGGAGGTGGACGCGGTGATGGGGCAGGCGAAGCGTGCCGGCGCGAGGATCGTGAAGCCGGCCGCCAAGACCTTCTGGGGCGGATATGCCGGCTACTTCCAGGATCCCGACGACCACCTGTGGGAGGTGGCCTGGAACCCTGCAATGCTGCCGTCTGACTAGGCGTTCGCGAACAGCGATCGCAAGTGAAGTCGATCGCCTTGCATTGCCGAGCGGGGCGGGCGTGATTGGTAGCCGTGACGGCTACCGATACACACCGCGCCATCGAGGCGGTCTGGCGAATCGAATCGGCCCGCCTCATCGCCGGTCTCACCCGCCTGGTGGGCGACGTGGGGCTGGCCGAAGATCTGGCGCAGGACGCCCTGCTCGCCGCGCTGGAGCGCTGGCCCGAGTCCGGCGTCCCCGACCGGCCGGGGGCCTGGCTGATGGCGACCGCCAAGCACCGCGCGATCGACCAGCTGCGCCGCCGCGCCATGCACGAGCGGAAGGAAGGGCAGCTCGGCCACGAGCTGGAGGCCCAGCACGAGGCCTCGCTCCCCGACCTGGACGCCGCCCTCGACGACCCGGTCGGCGACGACCTCCTGCGGCTCATCTTCATCGCTTGCCATCCGATGCTGCCCACCGAGGCTCGGGTGGCGCTCACCCTCCGACTCCTCGGCGGGCTCACCACCCCGGAGATCTCCCGCGCGTTCCTGGTGCCCGAGGCGACACTGGCTCAGCGCATCGTGCGCGCCAAGCGGACCCTTGCCGAGGCCAGAGTGCCGTTCGAGGTGCCGCGCCGGGAGGAGCTGACGGACCGGCTGTCGTCGGTGCTCGAAGTGATCTATCTCATCTTCAACGAAGGCTACTCCGCTACCGCCGGAGAGGACTGGATTCGGCCGTCGCTCTGCGAGGAGGCCCTGCGCCTGGGTCGAATCCTCGCGGGGCTCGCGCCGGACGAGCCGGAAGTGCACGGGCTCGTCGCCCTGATGGAGATCCAGGCGTCCCGCCTCCGTGCCCGCGTCGGACCCTCGGGAGAGCCGGTGCTGCTGCTGGACCAGGATCGGGGACGGTGGGACCAGCTGCTCATCCGTCGCGGCCTCGCGGCGCTCGAGCGTGCCGAGGCGCTGGGCGGCGCTCTCGGCGCCTACGGTCTCCAGGCCGCCATCGCGGCCTGTCACGCCCGCGCGCGGATGGCGGAGGAGACCGACTGGAAGCGGATCGCCGCGCTGTACGCCACACTCGCACGGCTGACACCATCGCCGGTGGTGGAGCTCAACCGGGCCGTGGCAGTCGCCATGGCCGAAGGTCCCGCCGCCGGCCTCGCCATCGCGGACCTGCTCCTGGACGAGCCGTTCCTCAGGACCTATCACCTCCTGCCGAGTGTGCGGGCCGACTTCCTGGCCAAGCTGGGGCGGGCCGAGGAGGCGCGAGTGGAGTACGAGCGCGCGGCATCGCTCACGCGGAACGCACGGGAGCGAGACCTCCTGCTCGAGCGCGCGGCAGCGTGCGTGCCGGCGCGCCGCTGAGGAACGCAATGCCACGGGACGGCAGCCGCGAGTTCTACTCCCAGGAGGTCTTTGAGAACCGCCACGTCTTCAACCGCTTCATCGGGACCGTGGATGGTCCGGATGCCTGCCGTTGGGCACAGGCCTACTCCACCGACGGCGGCCGAAGCTGGGAGACGAACTGGATCATGGAGTTCACCCGGAAGACATGAGCCTGCCACGGCTCTACGATGAGCTTGCCGAATGGTGGCCGCTGCTCTCGCCGCCCGAGGACTACGGCGAGGAGACCGAGGATTTCCAGGCCCGTCTCCGCTCCTACGAGGTCGGGGACGGCGCCACCTTGCTGGAACTGGGCTCGGGGGGCGGCAGCTTCGCCTCTCACCTCAAGCACCGCTTCCGCCTCACCCTCACCGACATCTCTCCGGCGATGCTGGCGATCAACCGCGCGGTCAATCCCGAGTGCGAGCACATCCTGGGGGACATGCGGACCCTGCGCCTCGATCGCCGCTTCGACATTGTGCTGATCCACGACGCCATCGTCTACGCCACGACGCCGGCCGCGGTGCGCGAGACGCTCCGCACCGCCGCCGTGCACTGCCGGCCCGGAGGCGTAGCCGTCGTGCTGCCCGACCACGTTCGCGACACCTTCGAGCCGGGCGTGGATTACGGCGGGCACGATGCCGGCGACGGGAGGGGATTGCGGTTCCTGGAGTGGACCTGGGACCCGGACGCGAACGACCAGACCTACGTGGTGGACTACGCGTTTCTTCTCCGCGGGCGGGACGGCACGGTGACCGTCGAGCACGACCGGCACGTCGAAGGGCTCTTCTCGCGCGCGCAGTGGCTGGAGTGGATGGGCGAGGCGGGTCTGCCGGCCCGCGCGGAGACCGACCGTTGGCGCGGGGCGGTGTTCACGGGGGTGCGGAGCTGACCCGGGGAATCGTCTCCAGCGTCATG
>DATLHD010000242.1:0-7232 GCA_035540075.1 Gemmatimonadales bacterium | reverse complement strand
GTCGGGCGAGGGCGTGAACCTCCCCAATCACCGCCCGGGGCAGGGCGGGCCGGTCCGCACCGAAGACGCGATCGCGGTGGCCGTCTGCGCCGCGGCGGAGATGCTGAGCGCGCCGGTGATTCTCTGCTTCACCAGCAGCGGCTTCACCGCGCACAAGGTGGCGACCTGCCGTCCGACAGTGCCGGTCTTCGCGTGCACCCCGGAGCCGGAGACCTTCCGGCAGCTGTCCCTCGTGTGGGGCGTGACCTCGGTTCTGATTCGACACCACACCGACTACGAGGCGATGCTCGCCGAGGCCAGGCTCCGGCTGCTCGAGCGCCGGCTGGCGCAGCCGGGCGAGCGGCTGGTGGTCACCGCGGGGGTTCCCTTCGACATGCCGGGCACTACCAACCTCCTGAAGGTCGAAGCAGTTTAGGGCGATGCGGCTCACTTTCCTCGGGACGGGCACGTCGTTCGGCGTGCCCCAGATCGGATGCGATTGTCCGGTCTGCCGCTCGACCGACCCGAGAGACAAGCGGACTCGCAGCGGCGCCATCCTGCAGGAGGGCGACGCCAGCATCCTGATCGACACGCCGCCCGAACTGCGGCTGCAGCTCATCGCGGGCGGCTTCTCCAGCATTGACGCCGTCGCCTACACCCACGAGCACGCCGATCACATCAACGGGATCGACGACCTCCGGATGTTCTCGGTGCGCCGGCGGCGGCCGCTACCGGTCTACGGACCCCGGGAGACGCTCGATCGGCTCCACCGCTCCTTCGATTACATCTTCGACGAGTCGGCCCTCCCCTACGAGGGTACCTCGAAGCCGACGCTCGAGGTGCACGAGGTGGAGCCCGGACGTCCGGTGAGCATGGCTGGGGTCGAAGCGTTGCCGCTCGCCTTCCGGCACGGCAACCTCCGGGTGTTCGGCTACCGCTTCGGCAAGCTGGCCTACCTCACCGACGTGAAAGCCATTCCCGATGCGGAGCGCGAGCTGCTCCAGGGCCTGGAGGTACTGGTGGTGAACGCGCTCTGGTGGCGCCCGCATCCCACCCACCTCAGCATCGCGGAAGCGGTGGAGACCGCGCGGGCGCTGGGGGCGCGGCGCACCTATCTGACTCACCTCACGCATGAGACCGGGCACGCCGAGCTCGCCGCGCAGCTGCCCGAGGGCGTGAAGCCCGCCTACGACGGGCTCACTGTGGAGATTCCCTGATGAAGTTGGCCTATGGACGCATGCTGCAGGATGGGCTGGACGGGCAGCATGGGCTGCCGCGCGCGCGCCTCGCCGAGCTGGCGGGACGCTTCGCCGCGGTGCAGGAGGAAGTCCGGCGTCGGCGTGGAACGGGCGAGTACGGGTTCTACGACCTCGTGGACCAGGGCCCGACGGTTCGTCAGATCACGACCTTCGCCGAGGGGCTGGGTCAGGCTTACGACCACGTGCTCGTGCTCGGCATCGGCGGGTCGGCGCTGGGCACCAAGGCGCTGCTGAACGCGCTCCGTCGTCCGGCGTGGAACGAGTGGGACGACGAAGGGCGCGAGTTCTATCCCCGTGTCACCGTGCTGGAGAACGTGGACCCGACGACGGTGGCCGCGGCGTTGGCCCGCATCGATCCGCGGCGCGTCCTGGTGAACGTGATCAGCAAGTCCGGCGGCACCGCGGAGACCATGGCGCAGTACCTGGTGGTGCGCGCGTGGCTGGAGTCGGTGCTGGGCGACGCGACCTCGCGTCACCTGGTGTTCACCACCGATCCGGCGCGGGGCGCGCTCCGGGAGCTGGCGGCGCGCGACGCGATCGCGACGCTTGACGTGCCGCCCGCGGTCGGCGGGCGCTTCAGCGTGCTCTCCCCGGTGGGCCTCCTGCCGGCCAACGCCGCCGGCATCGACATCACGGCGCTGCTCGCCGGCGCGCGACGGGCGATGGAGCGCGCGACCGCGGACGATCTGCTGCGCAATCCGGCCGCGCTGTACGCTGCGATGCATTGGGCCGCCGACACCGACCTCGGCGCTCGCATCCATGTGCTCATGCCCTATACCGACCGCCTCCGCGAGCTCGCCGAGTGGTTCCGTCAGCTGTGGGCCGAGAGCCTGGGCAAGCGGCTGGACCGGGCGGGCCGCACCGTCCATGTGGGCCCCACACCGGTCGCCGCCGTCGGCGCAACCGACCAGCACAGCCAGGTGCAGCTCTTCATGGAGGGGCCGTTCGACAAGGTCATCACCTTCGTTCGGCTGGAGCGGTTCGGTGATGATCTGCCGATCCCCGCCGGGCCGGCCCTGCCGGCGGACCTCGCCTACCTGCCGGGTCACACCCTGGGCGAGCTGCTCAACGCGGAGTACGAGGCCACCTCGTCGGCCCTGGCGGAGATGGGGCGCATGAACTGCACCCTGCGGCTGCCGGAGCTCACGCCGGAGAGCCTCGGCGAGCTGATCATGTTCTTTCAGCTGGCCACCGGGTACGCCGGGGTCTGGTACGGTATCGACCCCTTCGACCAGCCCGGGGTGGAGCTGGGTAAGCGCTTGACCTACGCGGCGATGGGCCGTCCGGGCTATGAGTCCGCCCCCCGCGCGCCGGCGCCTCCCGACGAGGCCTGACTCGTTTGACGGTCCCCCGCGGGCGACCTAGCTTAGGGCAAACACGAACTGACTGTCATCCCGAGCGGAGCGAGGGACCATGCTCGTGGATGGCTCGGGCGCGGCGGAGAAGATCCCTCGCTTCGCTCGGGATGACACGCCCCTGGACGCCGAGGAAAGCACTGCATGGCTGATCCGACACGGCAAGTGATCGACCTTTACGGGGGCGCCGTGGTACCCGCGGCGCAGGGCGTGACCGTGCGCGACGCCGCGAAGCTCCGCTCCGCCGCCACCGACCGGCTGGTCTGGCAGGCGGTCTTCGGCAGCGGGGACGAGCGCGAAGCCGCCCGCTGGCTCCTCTGGGAGCTGGGTCAGGTGACGGGCGCGCGCCCGGCCTCGATCAACGAGCTGTACCTGGCACGCGGCCGCGGCGACATCGGCGGGTTCACGGTGCCGGCGATGAACGTCCGCGTGATGGCGTACGATACCGCGCGGGCCATCTTCCGCGCCGCCCTCGGCGGGAAGGCCGGGGCCATCATCCTGGAGATCGCCCGCTCGGAGATCGCCTACACCGAGCAGCGCCCGGCGGAGTATGTCTCGGTGATGATCGGCGCCGCGCTGCGAGAGGGATACACCTTCCCGCTCTTCATCCAGGGCGATCACTGCCAGGTCAACCACAAGAAGTACCAGGCCGATTCCGAGGGCGAGGTGGGAGAGGTGAAGAAGCTCATCGCCGAGGAGATCGGCGCGGGCTTCTACAACGTGGACGTGGACACCTCGACCTTGGTGGACCTCTCGCACTCGACGCTGGAGGAGCAGCAGCGCGCGAACTACGAGCGCGCGGCGGAGATCACCGCGTTCATCCGAAGCCAGGAGCCGCGCGGCGTCACCGTGTCGGTCGGCGCGGAGATCGGTGAGGTGGGCATGAAGAACAGCACCGTCGAGGAGCTGCACGCCTTCATGCAGGGCTACAACCGGAGCCTGTCCGCGCTCGGCAAGCTGGAGGGCATCAGCAAGATCTCGGTGCAGACCGGCACGTCCCATGGCGGCGTGGTGCTGCCGGACGGCTCCATCGCCGACGTGAAGCTCGATCTCAAGGCCCTCGAGGCGCTCAGCAAGGTGGCGCGCGAGCAGTATGGGCTGGCCGGGGCGGTGCAGCACGGTGCGAGCACACTGCCCTCCAACGCCTTCGGCAACTTCCCGCGAATCGAGACCGCGGAGATCCACCTCGCCACCAATTTCCAGAACATCGTCTTCGACCATCCCAGACTGCCGGCGGACCTGAAGCAGCGGATCCGGACCTGGCTGGACGAGAATGCCGCCTCCGAGCGGAAGAGCGGCGACACCGAGGAGCAGTTCTATTACAAGGCTCGCAAGAAGGCCATCGGCCCGTTCAAGCGCGAGCTCTGGGGCCTGTCGGAAGACATCCGGACCGCGATCGCGGCGGACCTCGAGCGCACCTTCGCCTTCCTGTTCGAGCAGCTCAACGTGAACGGGACCACGGACCACATCAACCGTATCGTACAGGCACCCCTCCAGCACCACGCGGCTCTCAAGCCGGTGCTGGTGGCCGCGGCCGACGACCCCGATGCCGGGGAATAGGGAGGACGCATGCGTCACAAGGGCAGGGAAGTAGTCTACGTGCAGCGGGGGGACTCCTCCGCCAAATGGCTGTTCTGGGGCGCCGTGCTCGGCGCGGGGCTGGCGCTGATGTACGCGCCGCGCAGCGGAGAGGAGACCCGCCGCGGCCTGCAGCGCCGGCTGTGGAAGCTGCGCGCGATGACCGAGGAGAAGCTCGACGAGCTGGCGCAACAGTTCGGCGGACCGCGCGAGTCGCTGCGCGACTTGGACGAGGAGGACTTCGACGACGAGGAGCTCTTCGAGTCGCGGGATGCCCCGTCGGCCCGGGTGCACCCCCCGCCGTCGGCGCGCGAGGAGCTGGAGCGCCGCCTGGCCGAGGCCCGCGCCCGCCGCCGCACCTCGGGAGACGTCGAGGAGCCGCTCGCCTGAGCGGGATACGTCCCGGCGGGTGGTATCGGTCCCCCGCCGGCTTCATCCGCCGCACGCTGCAGGCCGCCGACGAATACAACCTCCCCTTCCTCGCGAGCGCGCTCACCTTCGACGCGCTGCTGGCGGCCATTCCGTTCGGACTGCTGCTGCTGATCGGCCTCACTCACCTGGCGCAGGCACTGCAGGGCAGCACCCCGGTGGACGCGTCGGCCCTGTTCCACCGCTTCTTCCCGCCGCACATCTCTACCCCCGGTCGCGACCCGTTCGGCGCGGTCGAGACGCTGCTGGTCCGGATCTCCCAGAACCGGGGCACGATCTCGCTCTACGCCGTTCCGGCGTTCGTCTGGTTCAGCACCCGCCTCTTCGCCGGGATCCGCACTTCGCTGAACGAGATCTACGACATCTCCGCCCGGCCCGGCCCCCACCGGCATTTCCTGCTCACGCTGCTGTACAGCAAGTTGCGCGACATCGGCATGGTGGTCGCGACCGTGATGCTCTTCCTGGCCAACACCGTGCTCACGACCGGGCTCTCGCTGATGGAGATCCAGGGCGCCGCCCGCGTCCCGGAGCTGGCCTTCTTCGTCTCCAACCTGGGACGGGTCCTGGGCGAGCTGCTCGCCTTCGGCTTCTCGGTCTCCCTGTTCTATGTCACCTACGCCTACGCCTCGCGGCGCCGGCTGCCGTGGCGCACGGTGCTGCTGGCCTCCACCTTCACCGCGGTGCTGTTCGAGCTGGCGAAGCGGCTGTACGGTCTGTACCTCGCGAACTTCGCGTCGTTCGAGGGACCGAGCGGGGACGCCAATATCGGCGCGGCCGTCCTGCTCATCCTGTGGATCAACTACACCTCCGTCGTCTTTCTCCTCGGCGGCGTCGTAGCGGAAACGTGGGAGCTGCGGAAAATGCAGCAACGGCAGCGGGCACGACTGGGATGAGGCTGGGGCCGATGCGTTGAGCTGCGGCCTTCCTCCCGTGCCCGGTGCCCGACTATATTGCTGATGCCCCAGGTCCGGAGGGCGCCGGCGCGTGAACCGCGTCAGGACCTCGCCGGTAGCAGCGCTAAGCGATGTCCGGTGTCGCTTCGGGTCGCCTGGGGCACTCCACTCTCCCTCCCCTGAATCCCATGCTAGCCCTCGCCCGACGCTATCGTCCCAAGCAGTTCGCCGATCTGCTGGTGCAGGATCACGTCGCCGCCGTTCTGCGCGGAGCCGTCGCGCGCGGCCGCGTAGGGCATGGCTACCTGCTGACGGGTCCTCGCGGCGTGGGAAAGACGACCGCGGCCCGGATCCTCGCCATGGCACTCAACTGCCCCAACCGCCGCGACAGCGGCGATCCCTGCGGCGAGTGCGAGAGCTGCCTCCGCATCTGGAACGGCGGGACCAGCCTCGACGTGGTCGAGATCGACGCCGCGAGCAACCGGGGCGTGGACGACGCGCGGGAGCTGCGGGAGCGCGCCATGTACGCGGCCTCGCAGGCAGGCCACCACAAGGTCTACATCGTGGACGAGGCCCACATGCTGACCCGCGAGGCCTGGAACGCGCTGCTCAAGATCCTGGAGGAGCCGCCGCCGGGTGTGGTGTTCGTGTTCGCCACCACCGAGCCGCAGAAGATCGCGGCCACCGCCGCGCCGGTGCTCTCGCGACTACAGCGATTCGACTTCCGGCGGATCGGCCCCGCCGCCATCCGCGCCCGCCTGCGGCAGGTGCTCGACGCCGAAGGCATCGCCGCGGACGAGGATGCCCTGACTCTGATCGCGCGGCAGGCGGACGGCGGCATGCGCGACGCGCTCTCGGTGCTCGACCAGTGCCTCAGCTTCGGCGAGGGTGCGGTCACCGCAGACCGAGTGCGCGACGTGCTCGGGCTGGTCGAGGACGAGCTCTACGCCGAGGCGCTCGGACTGGTGGCGGACCAGCGCCCGGAGGGCGTCTTCCCACTGGTGGAACGCCTGGTGGACGCGGGCGCGGACCTGACCGAGTTCATCGGAGGCGCCGGGGAGCTGCTCCGCGCGCTCCTGATGCTGCAGCTGGGCACGGCGCCGGAGGGGTTGACCGAGGCCGTGCGCCAGGGCCTCGAGCGCTATCGGGACCGCCTGGAGCCGGGGGACGTGGTGCGGATGTTGCGCCTGCTGACCGAGAGCGAGGCCCAGGTTCGCCGGAGCGCCAACCCCCGGTTGGCGGTGGAAACGCTCCTGCTCCGGTGGGCGATGATGGATCGGACGGTGGACTTGCGGGACGTGCTCCAGGGGCGCGAGAGTCCCAGGCGGCCGGCCCCCGGGGCAGGCGGGGCCCAGGGGCCGTCGCGGACTGTCACGGCGGCCGGCGGGCAGACGTCCCCGGAGACTCGCATCCTGCGCGACGCGGCGCCGGCGTCGGCACCATCGCCATCGACGTCGGCCGCTCCGGCGGCACCCACGAACCGGCAGGCACCCACCGGGATCGCGGAGGCCTGGCCGGACATCGTCGCCGACGTGCGCAGCCGAACTCGCTTCCTGGGGGAGGCGCTCGCCGGTACCACGCCGGCACCGGTCGAGGGGTCCACACTGCCGCTGGTGCTCGCCGAGTCGAACCCGCTGTTCGCCGAGCGCATTCAGGCGGAGGCGGCCGCCGTCGAAGAGGTCGTGCGGCGCCACACCGGCCAGGCGCTCCGCATTCGGGTGACGGTCGGCGAGGGATGG
>DATLHD010000241.1:0-3430 GCA_035540075.1 Gemmatimonadales bacterium | reverse complement strand
GTCGTAACCCAGCAGCCGGGCGAAGGGCAGGTTGGCCACTCGGACCGTCCCGGCGGGGCGCATGAGACAAAGCCCGGTCGGCGCCGAGTCCCCCAAGGCACGGAGCTGCTCCTCGGAATGCCGGATCGCATCCTCCACCCGCCGACGGATCACCATCTCGGCTTTGAGGTCCGCGACCTGTTTGCGGAGCCCGGCGACCTCGTCGCAGAGCTCTTGCTTGGAGCGGTATTGATCGCGCATCGTGCATGAAGGACGGTTGGGAGACCCCGGCTTGCACCCGCCGACAGCGACCGGCAGGCGCTGGGTTCACTGCTGCAACGGAAGTGCAAGCTGCCGCACACCTTTTACCGGGCATGTCCCCATGAGATTCGAGCTGGCGTCCTCGTTGGACATCCTGCGCCGCACGCCCGCCACGCTGCGCGCCCTGTTGGAGGGGGCAGGCGACGGCTGGACCCGAAGCAACGAGGGCCGGGACACGTTCAGCCCCTTCGACGTGGTGGGGCACCTCATCGACGGCGAGGAGACCGACTGGATGCCTCGGGCGCGCGTCATCCTCTCCCGGAATCCCGAGGCCGCCTTCACGCCCTACGATCGCTTCCGCCACTACCAGAGGAACCGGGGACGGTCGCTCCCCTCCCTTCTCGACGAGCTCGCCCGGCTCCGCGCCGGGAACCTCGAGGCTCTCGCGGCCTGGAACCTGGGCGATGCCGAGCTGGATCTCCGGGCCATGCACCCGAGCCTCGGCGCCGTCACCCTGCGGCAGCTGCTCGCGACCTGGGTGGCGCACGACCTCGGACACGTCGCGCAGGTCGCCCGGGTGATGGCGAAGCAGTACCGGGACGAGGTCGGGCCCTGGGTGGAGTACCTGCCGGTGCTCACCGACCACGAGTCACCGCGCTCGTGAATCCTGTGAGCCGAGTCACGCCGCCGGCCGGGCACCGCGGTGCGGTCCTCGCCGGCCTCATCATGGTTCTCCTCCTCGCCGCGCTCGACGGCACCATCGTCGCCACTGCGCTCCCGACCATCGTCGCCGAGCTCGGCGGGCTCGCCCATCTGGCCTGGGTGGTGTCCGCGTACCTCCTGGCCCAGACCGCCGTCATCCCGCTCTACGGCAAGCTCGGCGATCTCTACGGGCGGAAGCGCGTCCTCCAGGCAGCCGTCATCATCTTCCTGGTGGGCTCTGCCCTGTGCGGCCTGAGCGGAGACCTCACCCAGCTCATCGTCTTCAGAGCAATCCAGGGTCTCGGCGGCGGCGGGCTGATCGTCGGTGCGCAGGCGGCGGTCGCCGACGTCGTGTCGCCCCGGGAGCGAGGCCGCTACCAGGGCATGTTCGGCGCCGCCTTCGCGGCGGCGAGCATCGCCGGTCCGCTGATCGGCGGATTCGTCACCACCCACCTCTCCTGGCGCTGGATCTTCTACATCAATCTGCCGGTCGGCGCAGTGGCGCTGGGGGTGCTCGCGGCCACGCTCCCGACCTCCGGATCGCGCACGAGGCATGACCTGGACTGGCTCGGCGCCCTCACCCTGGCGGTCGCGCTCTGTGCGCTGGTGCTGGTGGCGGACCTCGGCGGGAACCTGCTGCCCTGGACCTCGGCGGCACTGGTGGCGCTCGCCGTCGCGGCGGTCGTCCTGCTCGCCGTGTTCGTGCGGATCGAGTGGCGGGCCGCGGAGCCGATCCTGCCGCTCCGTCTCTTTCGCGACCGGGTCTTCGTCATCGCCGGCGCCATCAGCCTGGTGGCGGGGCTCGCCATGTTCGGGACCGTCACCTACATGCCCCTCTATCTCCAGACGGTGCGCGGCTCGTCGCCGACGGCGTCGGGGCTGGAGCTGTTGCCGGTGATGGGCGGCGCGTTTCTCACCTCGCTGGTCTCGGGACAGCTCATCAGTCGCCGGGGTCGCTATCGCGTGTTCCCGATCGTGGGAACCGCGCTGGCGTCGGCCGGCCTGCTGCTGCTCTCCACCATGGGTCCCGCCACCGGGCGAGCCGCGCTGTATGTCTACCTGCTCGTCTTCGGACTCGGGCTGGGCATGGTGATGCAGGTGATGGTGCTGGCGGTGCAGAACGCCGTGTCTTACGAGGATCTCGGCGTCGCCACCAGCGCGGTGACCCTGTTCCGCTTCATCGGCGGCTCGCTCGGGACCGCGGTGCTCGGCGCCGTTTTCGCCGCGAGGCTGGGCGACTCCGTGGATATCGGTGCGCTGCGTGAGTCCGGGCGGATCGACCCGGCGGTCTTCATGCGCGCGCTGGACACCGTGTTCCTGACGGCGGCCGCCGTCGCCGCATTGGGCTTCCTGCTCGCCCTGCTGCTGCCGGAGCGGCGGCTGCGGGAATCGGTTGCGGCGGGAGCGGCCCGTCAGCAGGGGTCCATGGTGCACACGGGCGACTCACTGGACCAGGTCAGCCGGTGTCTGTGGGGCGCGCTGAGCCGGGAGGACAAACGAGCCGTGCTGACGCGACTGGCCGCACGCGCCGGGCTGGACCTGCGCCCAGCCTCGACCTGGCTCATCGGCCGGTTCGGTGAGACGCCGGGTGCCGACCTGGATGTGCTGGCCCGAAGGTTTTCGGTCGAGCCCGCGCTGCTTCACGGCACCTTCGCGGACCTGCGGGACCGGGGACTGGCGGACGAGTCGCGCGTGCTGACGTCGGCGGGCCATGCCGCGCTGGAGCGTCTGGTCGCCGCCCGCCGCAGCGCGCTCGGAGAGCTGCTCGCGGACTGGTCACCCGAGACGCACGGCTCGCTCGCGGACTATCTGCGGAGCGTGGCTCGCGATTTCGCGGCCCAGGCGCCGGCCTGAGCCGTCTTGAGGCGCACCTCATGGCTTCATGCCGGCTCGACGACTCCCCCGGCTGCCGTGATCCAGGTCGCAAAATTCCCCATCCCGACCAGCCCCATTACGCTTCTGCGCACATGTGCACAGGAGCCCTCGATGCGGCCTGAAGACCCGGCCGAAGTCCCGCTGGAGCCCGTCGCCCCCCGGCCGGCGGTGGCCGAGCAGCCGGCCGAGACGCTGCCGCGACGGCGGTCGCACCTGGTGGTGGTGGTCACCCGCGCGCTGGACGCGAGCGAAGCCGGCGACTCGGGCGCGGTGCTCAGAGCCCGACACTGGAACCCGCACGAGCGCCGCTGGAGCGAGAACGACTACGACGGGGTCGAGAGCCTCCGGCGCCGCCATATCGAAGAGGAAGGTTGGGAGCTGCTGCAGGAGCAGCGACTGGATGCCCCACTCGCCGTCGAGCTGATCTTCAAGGCCTACCGTGTCGATTTCACCCGGCCGAGCCGGGAGCAGGTCCTGCGCGACATCGGCATGACCCCCGACGACGTCAGCCAGCTGCTGGAGGACGTGGACCGCCGGCAGGAAGACGAGTAGCGGCGTGCAAGGCACAGCCTACGCCGTTCTTTGGGCAATCACCGTCTGCCATCTGCTGAAC
>DATLHD010000240.1:0-3560 GCA_035540075.1 Gemmatimonadales bacterium | reverse complement strand
GAGCGTGCGCTCCGATTCCGCCACCGGCACCGCGCGCTCGATGCGGAAGTGGCCGCGGAACGCCGCTTCGAAGCCTTCTCTGGTGTAGTCCGGGAAGATGTCGGCCCGATCGCGCAGGAGCCGGCGCACCTGCGAGTCGCTCTTGGGCACGAACTCGATGATGAGGCTCCGTCCCACCCTGGCGAGGAAGCCCGCGACTCGCTCGAGCGGCAGGTTGTGTCCGATCGCAAGGTGGTGCACCACGGCGAGCGCGAGCAGCACGTCCGTTGGACCGCGCTCCTCCAGGCTCTGCCGCTCGCGGTGGGCCCAGCCGAGCGCGGGCGAGGGGTTGGTGAGGTCGAGCAGCAGCGGCAGGATGCCGGTCACGTTCTCGGTTTTGACCCGGCGGTAGTTCCGCTCGACGGCGGCGGGATCGATGTCGAACGCGATCACGCTGGGGACCACCTGCCGCGCCGCCCGACTGTATTCACCGGTGTTGGCGCCCAGGTCCCACGCGGTACGGGCCTCCAGCCCGCGAAGGAACTCGATCACCGCCTGCCGCTTGGAGTCGGCGGCCGCGTTGGAGTAGTTGTTGTCCGCGGTGTAGTCGGCCCACTCGGTGCCGGCCGGCGTCCAGTCGAGCGACTGGACCGCTCCCCGGAGGCTGCGCACCAGCCCGGTCGCCGCCGCCGGGCTCACGCCCCGTCTCGTGGCCGCGCTCGGCACTCCTCGCTCCACCGTACCGGTTCCGCGGTCCGCGTACCGGCGCTGCGCCATCGCGTGCAGGTGGACGTGGAAGAGCAGGCCGGGCCGGAGCCAGGTGCCGCGGGGCAGCAGCCGGCTTCCCAGGTCCAGGGGAATCCCCTCCAAGTGCGAGCGCAGGAGTGCCGACAGCCGCACGTCCACCCGGGCCATCAGCACCAGCGGCACTAGGAAGTGCTCGCAGAACTGCCGATACCCTGCCCACGGGGCGCCGGGCTCCCGCGGCTCGAAGGACAGCGTGTCGATGAAGAGCGGGCGGCCGCCGACGAACTGCACGTTGTAGGCGCTGGCGTCCCGCAGCGTGAGCCCGCGGGCCAGCGCCCGCTCCTGCAGGTCGAGGGTCAGGAGGGCGGCGTCACGCAACTGCCCGAAGGACCATTCGTAGGGGTAGGAGATGAACGGGACCCGCTCCGGCTCGAGCACGACGACCGCCTCGGGGGAGGCGGCGAGATCGAGCGACACTTCGCGGTGGGGCACTAGCAGCCGGCCCTCCACGAGCTCGGCATACAACCCCGAGTCGAGGAAGGCCTTGTAGTGCCCCTCAAAGACGCGATTGACCTGGCGGTAGAGCGCTCCGTCCCTGGTATAGACGAATCCGCTGGGGTCGCGGTAGGAGGCGCCTAGCGCTTCTGCGCCCATCGGCGCGGCAACAGCGAGCGAAAGAAGTGCTTGAGCACTTCGCGGAGCCGACTGAACATGGCAACGGCGGACAGGGCGGCCGCGGCGAGCACCTGAAGCATGAGGCTTCCGGCGGTGGGGTCTATGTACATGAGCCCTCTGGGGTTCCAGGATTCGGCCCGGTCCGCCCGTGTGTCACGGGCTGGTAACGGTAACATCATAACCTGGTCCCTGCCAGAGGGGTGTGCGCTGGGTCACGCCACCCAGACCGTCTTTGCGTTCACGAACTCCCGGATCCCCAGCGGACTCAGCTCCCTCCCGTAGCCGGACTCCTTCACCCCGCCGAACGGCACCCGGGGATCGGAGGCCACCATCGCGTTGACGAACACCATGCCGGACTCGATCTCCCGGACGAACCGCTCCCGCTCCGCGTCGCTCCGGGTCCACACGCTGGCGCCGAGGCCGAAGGGAGAGTCGTTCGCCAGGCGGATGGCCTCCTCGGCACTGCGGACCCGGAAGAGCAGCGCTACCGGTCCGAACACCTCCTCGCGGAAGATGGGAGATTCAGGCGTGATCCCGGCGAGGACCGTAGGAGCGTAGTACCACCCCTGCCGGTCGGGCCGGCGTCCGCCGGTGAGCACTCGGGCACCGGCGCTGACCGCGCGATCCACCTGATCGGCGATCGTGCGCAGCTGTCCCTCGGTGGCCAGGGGGCCGATGTCGGTTCCCGCTTCCATCGGATCGCCGACCGCGAGCCCGGCCATTCCGGCCGTGAACCCGCGCTCGAACTCGTCGGCCACGGCCTCGTGAACGATGAACCGCTTCGCGGCGATGCAGCTCTGGCCGTTGTTCACGATCCTCGCCTTCACCGCGGTCGCGATCGCCGCCGGGAGGTCGGCATCCGGCATGACGATGAACGGATCGCTGCCGCCCAGCTCCAGCACGGTCTTCTTGACCACCTTGCCCGCCGCGGACGCGACTTGGCTGCCCGCGGTGTTGCTCCCGGTGAGGGTGACCGCGGCGACGCGCGGATCCTCGATCACCGAGCGCACGTGTTCAGTCTCGATCAGGAGCGCCTGGAAGACGCCCTCGGGGAATCCCGCGCGGCGGAAGATGTCCTCGATCGCCAGCGCGCACTGGGGAACGTTGGACGCGTGCTTCAGCAGCCCCACGTTGCCGGCCATCAGCGCCGGCGCGGCGAACCGAAAGACCTGCCAGAAGGGGAAGTTCCAGGGCATGATCGCGAGCACCGGGCCGATCGGCTGCCAGGTCACATAGCTGCGCGAGGCGCTGGTCTTCACCTCCTGGTCCGCGAGGAACCGCTCGGCGTGTTCGGCGTAGTAGCGGCAGCCCCAGGCGCTCTTGGCGGCTTCTTCGGTCGCCGCCTTGAGCGGCTTCCCCATCTCGGTCACCATCAGCCGCCCGAACGCCTCCTTCTCGCCCTCGAGGATGTCGGCGGCCTTAGTCATCAGGCGGGCACGCTCCGCGAAGGTGGTGCGGCGGTGTCGGTGATAGGCGTCAGCGGCGCACTGAAGCCTGGCTTCGAGCTGGTCGGCGGTGATCGGCTGGAATGT
The DNA here is from genome assembly GCA_035540075.1 of Gemmatimonadales bacterium. Taxonomy (GTDB): domain Bacteria; phylum Gemmatimonadota; class Gemmatimonadetes; order Gemmatimonadales; family GWC2-71-9; genus CAVVWJ01. The sequence goes on along the minus strand of DATLHD010000240.1, from coordinate 627 downwards.
GTGGACGGTCTGCCCCGTGGCGGGGTTGATGGTGGCGATGGGCATGCTAGAAAGGTAAGGCGGTAAACGGACCTGTCATCCCGAGCGGGATGACACCGCGGCCTCCGCCTTACCGCCTCATCGCCCTCGGCGTACAATTCACCCATGTCCGCCATTCATACGCTGCTCCGCGACAGTATCGACTACGCCGGCCTGTTCCCGCCTGCAGGGCTCGGCATGTCAGCAGCCGTCGCGAACTACGCGTCCTATCGCACCGGCCCGCACGCCTGGGCGCTGGGCCGGTTCGTGGTGCCCGCGGGGCGACTCGTGGAGCTGGAGCAGGCCACGGAGGGGCTGCTTCCTCCGTCAAACGGGTGGCGGATCGCCGCCTTGCTCGGGCCCGACGCCACGCGAGAGCTCGAGGCCATCGGTGAGTTCAACTGCCGCCACGCCGCCGAGGGCGCCGGTGCCGCCGCGGTGGACGTCGTGGAGGCGAAGGCGGACAGCGCGGAGGCCGCGGAGCGCCTCCTGGCCCGGATACCGGAGTACCTCCAGCCCTACATCGAGATCCCGGTCTCCGGCGACCCCGCGCCTCTCGCGACGGCCGTCGGGAGGGCAGGCGGGAGACTGAAGGTCCGCACCGGCGGC